>JBAXRL010000341.1:0-3999 GCA_037131205.1 Actinomycetes bacterium
CGCCCGCGCAGGATGTGGATCACGGCCGGCACGCTGGCCGTGTGCTCGCTGAGCTCCTGCCCGGGCGCGAAGGTGAAATGGATGATCTTGTGGTGCTCGTTCTCGACGATCGACTTGCTGACGATGCCCTGATCGGCGACCTCGGCCATCGCCTCGAGATCGGCGACGATCGGCTGTGCTGGTTCCATGAGTGCCTCCGGGATGCGCTGGGTGTGGTCTCCGCCCTCACAGTACCCGGGGAGCGCCGCGCGCCACCTTGACCTTGGTCAGGCCTCCGGTTTGACAAAACGCTCGGCTGGGCATATAGTTTGTGCAGAGTTACACAACATGATTGTTTTTCAATCGAAGGAGGGTCGCCATGACGGTTCGAGTTCTTCCCACTATCAAGCGCTTCTTTGAAGGTACCGCCAACGTGGTGTTCGCTCCCTCAGGCGCTTCGCGTGATCACCGGAGCACCAAGGACTTCATGAATCAGGATCTCACCGGCAGCGCCCGTTTCTACGCACGCTGAGCAGAAAGGCGGTAGCGCCATGCAGAATCGAGTACTCCGTTCCATCGGCCGCTTTTTCGCCGGTACCGGCGACGTCGTCGGCACTCCCTCAGGGGACGCCCGTGGTCACATCCGCGTGTATGCGCAGAAGACCGTGACGCGAGGCCGCAACTTCTAGCACCACGTACCCCCATCCGACCCGCACGCGGCTTCCCCCGGCCGCCACGGTTCGACTGAAGGCCTCCCGCCCCTGGCCCGGCCCCACGACGCCAGGGATCAAGCGGGAGGCCTTTTCTGTGTTGGGGCGCCGCGCCGCGCCCTGTCGCGAGACGCGCGCGGTCGGGAGACGCGCGGCCGGCCGGCCACGCGCGGTCGGGAGACGCACCCGGTCTCAGCGCTCAGGCGGCGGGCGCGAGCCCGCCGCCGGCTACAGTGAGAAGTACGCGGGCAAGCGGCGCTGCTGCTTCTTGCGCCGCCGGTAGGTGTGGGTCAGCTCGATGAAGATGCCGACGTCGCGCTCCAGGTCGCCCTGGGTACCATCGAAGTAGAAGGTGCGGATCGGCATGTTGTCGAGGTCCTTCTGCAGGCTCGGGTACACAGCCTCGGTGACGATGCCGTTCATGCACGTGAACGGGCTGATGTCGATGATGCCGTCGGCGCCCTTGCCGTAGAGGTAGATCGCCTTGCCGCTGCTCAGCACCATCTCGCCGAGGGCGCCGGTGTACGGTAGGTAGGGAAAGCTCATTTCGAGCACATCGCGCACGTCCTCCGGCTCCTCGTAACCCATGAAGTCGTCGGCGAACGGGCCGTACAGGGCGTGCTCGTCGCGGCGCATCACCTTGCCCTTGATGACGCGGTAGGCGTTGTCTCTGGAGAGGCGCCGCCCCTCGTCTCTAAGACGGCGGCGCTGCTCGTCGTCGGTGTACCACACCCACTCGCCGATGTCGGCCAGCCAGCACTCCCCGCCCTGCTCCTCGACCACGCGGATGAGGTCGAAGTTGGAAAAGGTGTTCTGGCGGCAGAAGATCTCGCCGACCACGCCGATGAGCGGCCGCGGGCGGTCGTACGCCGCGGGCAGCGCGCGAAAACGCTCGCGGGCGCGCAGCATCGCCGGGACGAGGGCCGCCATGCGCTCCTTGTGCGACACGCCGTTCAGGCTGACGGCCGCGCCCACCTCTTCCAGGCTCAGATGATAGGCGGCGTCGGCGCTCCCCTTCTCGCGCTCGTAAGGCCGCGTCTTGAGCAGGAGCTTCATGAGGATGTCGTGGGCGAGGACGCCGCGCCAGGCGGTGCGGATGAGGTCGCTCGAGTAGCTGCCGATCGACGAGTAGCCATCGCCGGACGTGATGCTGATGACCGGCACGTCGCCGTAGCCGAGCTCGTCGAACTTGCTGCGGATGAGGTGCAGGTACTGGCCGAAGCGGCAGGGGCCGTTGGACGACGGCATGAGAAAGGCCACCTTGTCGCGGCCCTCCTCCTCGATGATGCGCAGAAAGTCGCCGATGGTGATCTTCTGCGGGTAGCACTCGTCGCCGGACGTGACGCGGCTGCCGAGCTCGAGCGTGCGCTCGTCGGAGTCGCTGGTGACCCAGGCGTCGAAGCCGATGGAGCGGATGGCCGCCGCCAGCACGTAGCTGCCGCCGTAGGGCATCTGCGGCAGGTACAGGCGGCGGCCCTCGAGGCCGAAGTCCTCTATGGCGCGCTTGAGCTGTTCCTTCTGGACCACGTCAGTCGACGACACCCGCCACCTCCTCGGCGGGCGCGCAGGCGTGCTCGCGCGCTTCACCGGCCTGCGACCACCAGCGCAGGAAGCCCTTGCTGTCGAGGTAGGCCTCGCAGCGCGTCATGGCCCCGGCGTCGTTCTGGTGCTCGTCGAACTGCAGCGTGAGAAACGGCTTGCCCGAGGCCTCACGCACGTAGTGCTTGATGTACGAGTCGGGCCCGCACTTGAAGTTGGTCATGTAGATGATGTGCAGGTGGTCCTGGTCGCGCACGTAGCTCGCCGTCTGCAGGATCTT
The DNA here is from genome assembly GCA_037131205.1 of Actinomycetes bacterium. GTDB lineage: Bacteria > Actinomycetota > Thermoleophilia > UBA2241 > UBA2241 > CAIXSE01. Next base: position 2,509 of record JBAXRL010000341.1, read on the forward strand.
GCGCCCGTAGTTCCAGAACATGTTGGGCACCACCGGATCGACATCGATGCCCTTGATGGGCAGAAAGTCGAGGGGGATCACATTGACCCCGTAGAACCGGCGCAGCTTGCGCGGGATGTCCATGTTGATGCCCTTGTCGTACATGTTGTACGGGCGGCCGACGAGGACGATGCCGAGCTCGCCGGCCTCCCGCAGCGTCTGCAGCGCCTCCAGGCCGGCGCCGAGCAGCGCCTCGCGAAACTCCTCCTGGGCGGCGTAGGCGCGGCCCAGCGCGGCGCGCAGCCGCGCCTTGCTCACGCCGAGCCGCCTGGCCATGCCTGCCATGTCGCGCGCCAGGCCTTCGCGGCCATCGCGGAACATCACCCGCGGCTGGAGGATCCTGTCGCGGTGCTCCTCGAGGCCCGGGGCGGTGCGGACCACGAACGGCAGGGTCTGGCCCCAGGGGCAGGCGTGCGAGTTGTACGCCGTGAACTCGGTCTCTTCGTTGACCTGGTTGGGCACGAACACCCAGTCGACGCCCTCGCGCAGCAGCCACTGCACGTGGCCGTGGGCGACGCGGATGGGAAAACAGGGCTCGGCGACCGTGAGGTCGACCCCGGCCTGGCGGATCTGCTTGTCGCTCTCCGGCGACAGAACCGGCCGCAGGCCGAGCGCGGCGAAGAACGTCGCCCAGAAGGGCAGCCGGTCGTAGGTGTACATGCCGCGCGGCAGGCCGACCGTGGGCGCCGACTCGGGGACGCTCTCCCGGGCGGCCTCGTAGGGCGCCAGCAGGCGCTCCTCGCGGAAGGCGACGAGGTCGGCGATCACCGGCTGCTTGTCGACCTTGGCCGGCTTGCGGTAGCGATCCGAGCACTTGTCGCCCCAGTACGTCTTCTGCCCCTCGATGGTGAACTGGCGCACATCGCACTCGTTGGAGCACGCCTTGCAGACGAAGTCGACGACGGTGTAGTCGACGGCGCCCAGGTCCCAGCCGCGGAAGGAGCTGGCCGCGCCCGTGCGCTGCGTACGCTCGCGGGCGAGCAGCGCCATGCCGAGCGCGCCGATCACGCCGTTGTAGGGCGGCACGATGATCTCCTTGCCGAGGATCTGGCTGAAGGCCGCGGCCACGGCGTCGTTGTAGGCCGTGCCGCCCTGGAAGAAGATGCAGTCGCCGATGGCACGCTCGCGCACGAGACGGTTGAGGTAGTTGGTGGCGATCGAGAAGGCGAGCCCCCCCACGAGATCCTCGCGGCGCGCGCCGCGCTGCTGATACGCCATCACGTCGCGCTCCATGAACACGGTGCAGCGCTCCCCCAGCCTGATGGGCGCGGCGGAGCTCAAAGCCATCTCCGCGAACTCGTCGATGATGTTGATGCCGAGCTTCTCGGCCTGCTCCTCGAGGAACGAGCCGGTGCCGGCGGCGCAGGCCTCGTTCATGGCGAAGTCGACGACGATGCCGTCCTGCAGGCTGATGAACTTGGAGTCCTGGCCGCCGATCTCGAAGATGGTGTC
>JBAXRL010000342.1:0-3984 GCA_037131205.1 Actinomycetes bacterium
CCGATCAGCACGACACCGAAGACCAGGAAGAGCACGATCATCACGGTGGCGTTATTGGCCGCCAGCCACGTCTTCCACCCATCGAGCACCGGCGCCGCCTTGTCGCCCATGGCGAAGTACACGCCCACCGGGACGATGATGCCCAGGCTGTCGACGACGATGAGAAGGAGCATGACGACGGCCTGCTGGAAGCCGCCGAGACCCGACTTCGCGATCCCGGCCGCCGCCGCCGCGTTGAGGATGAGGTTCTTGGGTTTCGGGCCGGAGAGCAGCGCCCCGACGGCCAGGGACCGAACGGGCGTGAAGTCGTCCAGCGCCCTCATCCACTTCGGCACGGGCGCCTCCTTGCCTGGCTTGGGGCGCTTCTTGAATCGGCGCCAGGCGAGCGCCAACAGCAGAAAGCCGAGCACGAGCTTGATCAGGCTGACAGCCCGCGAAGGTCCGCTCGGCGTGTCCGCACCCGCGGCGTCCGCCACGATGAGGACGACGGTGCCGACCACCGCCAGGCCTAGCAGCCAGCCGCCGAGAAAGGCGAGGCCGTTGCCGCGCGCCATCGGCGTCGTGAGTATCAGGATGACGGCGATGATCGGCAGCGGACTGATGGCGATACCGATCGCCAGAGGGAGCATCTCGCCGATCGCTGAGCCCACGTGCTCTCCTGACGCGCGGACGGTGTGCCCGCAGTGGGGCTACCGAGTGATCACTGGGACGCTGCATTCTACCTTGTTCGCCGCGCAGGGCGTGGTCAACCTGCTGCACTGAGAGGAGTCGGAGACGGGGGCGACGGGCGGCCGGAAGAGCCGCCCGTCGCCCCCGTCGCTCTCGACTGTCAGATACCGCTCTCGACCGGGATCCTGCCCTGTTCGATCGCCTTGAGAAGTGCGGCGTGGTCCTTCTCAGCCTGGTTTGCGTAGGCTTGGGCGAAATCGGCGATCGCCTGGTCGAACCGTCCGCTGACCCCGAGATACGACGCGATGGCGACGCGGCGGCCCGAGCGCGCGTGACCGCGGGCCAGCGTCCAGCCGCACAGGGTGGCGAGGATCTCCATACCCGGCGGCCTGAGGAGCGCGGTGTCGAGCGAGCCCTTCATGTCCCGAAGCTGGCGCCAGTAGAACTGACGCCCCTCGGGCTTGCCCGTCATCCAGCCGAGGAAGATGTCGCTGGCCGCCTGCATAAGGCGCTGGCCCGCGACGACGCGGTGGCCGGCATGCGTGAAGCGGCTCCTGCCGAGGTAGGGTTCCAGCACGGACGGGCCGGCCTCCTTGATCTGCAGGAAGAGCGGGTCGTCGAGGTCGCGCCCGAGCAGCAGACCGATGAAGCAGCGCGTGCCGACGCTGCCCACGCCGACGACCTTGCGCGCGACGTCGACGATGTCGAAGCGGTCGAGAAGCGTACGCCGGTCGTCCGCCAGCGTGCGCTTATACACGTCGAAGAGGCTGTGAATGAGCGCGGCGTCCTGGAGCCCCTCCATGTGCATGACGAGCGGCGGTTGATCGACGATGCGCCGCACCCCGTCGACGACCTCGGTCAGCTTGCCGGCCGCCTGGAGGCTATCCCGGCTGCGCGTCTTGGCGACGTCCTTCTCAGTCCTCTTGATCCCGGCCTTGTCGACGCTCCCGGATGGCGCCTTGGCGGCACGGCTCGCACGTGCCATCTCCAGCAGGTCGTCGGCGACGACGCGCGAGTACCACACGTCGAGCTCGCGCATCTCGGCGTACGCCGTCATGTGTTCACGATAGGAGCGCACGGCCGCCAGCGCCGTCTCGCGGGCCACGTCCTCGTCGAAGCCGTTCGCGCGGCCCGCCAGGACGAAGCTGGCGGCGAGCCGCTTGAGGTCCCACTCGAACGGGCCCGGCAGCGTCTCGTCGAAATCGTTCACGTCGAAGAGCAGCTCGCGCTCGGGTGAGCCGTAGAGCCCGAAGTTCGCGACGTGGGCGTCGCCGCAGAGCTGGACGTCCAGGCCGGTCCTCGGCATGGGCGCCAGATCGGCGGCCATGAGCACCGCCGAGCCGCGGTAGAAGGTGAACGGCGAGGCAGACATGCGCCCCCAGCGGATGGGGACCAGGTCGGCCATGCGGTTCTCGTCCTGCGCCCTGAGGAGGGCGATCGGATCGGGCCGGTCGGACGCCGGCTTCCAGGCCCCGTGTGACGTGCGGGGCGCCGACTTGCGGGCCTCTCTTCCCGCGGCCTGTCGTTCGGCCACGCTGTGGTGCGCCCACTTCTGGTCGGTCATATCGGGACTCCTTGTGATGGAGAGTGGGGTTCTGGCGTTACTCCCGCGCCAGCATCGCCGCCGCTTCGCGCTCCAGGTCGATGTAGGGCTCGCCGCTGACGTCGACGGCGACACGCTTGATCGTGCCTCCGGTGAAGCGGTGCGGAGACGTGCCCGGGTAGTCGTCGGTGACGGCCTCCCCGCTGTCGCGGCCGACGCACAGGCCCTCTCCGGCCAGCGAGAAGAAGCCCGGCTGGGTCTTGATCCGCCCCTCACCGACCTTCTTCTCGCCGTGGTAGAGCGACAGGAGGCCGGTGGCCACGCCAGGTGGATCCTCGCCGTCCTTGTCGAACGACGCGGAAAGGATGAGGTTCTCGCCCGTCGGGATGTCCTCGGTCGCGTCGACCTTCTGCTCGAACTTGCCGACGAAACTGTTGACGTAGTGCAGCCTGTTGTCCTTGATGTAGAGGGCGTGCCCGCCAAAGCGCGCTCCATGAGCGAACAGGACGCCCTCGGCGCCCGGCGCCGGGATGTCGACCAGAGTCCCGATCGCGAAGGAGCGGTTGCGCACGTTGACGGCCTGCTGCTCCGGGACGTCGGCGGTGTCGGGGAAGTAGACGTAGCGGTCGCGCGGCGCCGCGAGCAGCGGCCGCGGCGTCAGGACGATCTCGAGCGCAGAGCGGTCGTCAAGCGGGAACGCGCCGTTTCTGCCGGCCTCGGCGAACCACAGGCTCTGGAGCTCTCTGAGCTTGCCCCCGTTCTCCTTGGAGAGATCGTGGAGCTCGGAGCGGTCCGCGTCGACGTGGTACAGCTCCCACGTGTCGTCGTTGAAGTTGCTCCACCCGGCGATCGTGGGATGGGTGGTCACGGCCTTCCAGCCCTCGTGCCAGATCCCTCGCGAGCCGAGCATCGAGTAGAACTGGGTCTTGCGCGCCCCGTCGGCCGTGGCATCGTCGAAGCTGTAGCGCATGCTCACGCCGTCAAAGCCGCTCTGCACGTGCCCCTTGATTGCCTGCGGGGCTTCGACACCGAGGCAGTCGAGCACCGTGGGGACGAGGTCGATCGCGTGATGGTACTGGATCCTGAGCTCGCCCCTGGCCTTCATGCCAGCCGGCCAGGAGACGATGCATGGGTCGGACGTGCCGCCGTTGAACTCGTAGCGCTTCCACATCTTGAAGGGCGTGTTGAAGGCCATCGCCCAGCCGTTCGCATAGTGGTTGTAGGTCTTCGGGCCGCCGAGCTCGTCGAGCATTGCGAGGGCGGAGTCGAGGTCGTCGGGCATGCCGTTGAAGAGCCTGTTCTCGTTGACCGACCCGTTGGGCCCGCCCTCGCCGCTGGCGCCGTTGTCCGACACGAGCATGACCAGCGTATTCTCGCGCTGGCCGGTGAACTCGAGGTACTCGAGCAAGCGGCCGATGTGGTGGTCGGTGTGGGCGAGGAAGCCCGCGTACACCTCTGCCATGCGGGCGAAGAGTTTCTTCTCACCGTCTGAGAGCGAGTCCCAGGGCTTGGTGGTGTCCATCAGTGGGAACGGCTTGCCGTCGGGGCCTGTGCGCGTCTCGGGCGTGCCGATCGGGTTGATCGGTGGGAGCTCGGTGTCGGGCGGGACGAGGCCCATCGATTTCTGGCGGGCAAGGGTCTGCTCGCGCATCGCCTCATAGCCCATGTCGAACTGGCCTTTGAACTTGTCGATCCACTCCTTGGGCGCGTGGTGCGGCGCGTGGCAGGCGCCGGGCGCGTAGTAGAGGAAGAACGGTTTGTCGGGCGCGATC
>JBAXRL010000343.1:0-3977 GCA_037131205.1 Actinomycetes bacterium
GCGCGCCGGGCGCTCTGCCGTCCGGCCGAGACGCGCACCGCCGGCTTCCTCCCGAACACCAGCACCAGCACGACGCCGATGAGCACGCTCGCGATGGCCACCCACTGCGGCTGCGTGAGCCCAGCGAACCACGCGGGGTTGCGACGCAGGAACTCGACGGCGAAGCGCTCGATCGCCGAGAGGATCAGGAACCAGCCGAAGGTCCACCAGCCCGACTTGTCGTAGCGCGTGGCCAGGCGCCAGAGGATCCAGACAACGAAGGCCATGACGATGATCTCGTAGATCGGCGTGGGGTGCACGCGCACGCCGGGCGCCGTCGGGACGGTGCCGTGCGGGTAGCCCATGGCCCACGGGAGGCCTGAGACCCTGCCGTAGTCGCCGTCGCCGGCGAGCTGGCAGCCGATGCGGCCGATGGCGTAGCCCAGCGCGGTCGCCGGCGCCGTGGCGTTGGCGATGATGTCCAGCGGGATGTGGCGGATGAGCGTCCAGGCGACCACGCCGAGGAAGCCGCCGATGAGGCCGCCGTACCACACGAAGCCGATGCCTCCGAAGGCGACGCCCCAGAAGTCGGCCTTCACGGCGGCGTAGTTCTCGACGAGGTAGTAGATGCGCGCCCCGACGAAGCCGCCGACGCCGGCGGCCACGACGAGCTCGTAGGCGAAGTCGGCGCTCACGCCGCGGCGCTTGATGAGCGGCCGCACGATGGTGAGGCCCGGCACGATGAGCGCCAGGGCGGCCATGAGGCCGAAGCTGTAGAGCTTGAAATCGCCGATCTGGAAGAGGACCGGCCGCATCAGCGCTTGACGTGGACGTAGCCGCGGTTGTCGGCGATCCTCACCGTGGCGCCGAGGGCGGCCGAGAGGTTCTTCACGCGCTGCAGGATGCTCAGGCCGGTGGAGCCGGTGGCCACCGTCGGCACCCCCGAGCCGCTGATCTGCACGGGGATGAGCATGGCGTCGATGGCGTGGGGCGTCACCTTGGCCTTGACGAGCACCGTCTGGGCGGTCTCGCCGGAGTACCCGCCGAACACGAGGTTGCCGAGGCTGTAGCAGATGAGCCCGCCGTGATAGGCCTGCACCCCGTCGAGCAGGTGCGGGTGGTGGGCGAAGACGATGTCGGCGCCGGCGTCGATGGCCGCCTTGCCCTCACTGGACTCGAGATAGCTGGGGGCACGCTTGTACTCGAGGTTCCAGTGCCAGCCCACGAACACGTAGTCGGCCTTCTTCGCGGCGGCGCGGATGTTGGCCTTGACCGCGTCGATGTCGGCGCGCCCGGGGGACGTGCCGGGGCTCCCCGACGTGGCAGGGTAGCCGAGCGGGAGCACGTCGCTGAAGCCGAGGAAGGCCGTCCTGGCGCCGCCCCCGGTCTTGAGCACGGCGCCGGCCTGAGCAGCTTTGAGATTCCTGCCGGCGCCGACCACAGTGATGCCGGCCTTCTTGCAGTATCTGAAGCTGTCCAGAAGGCCGCTGTCGCCCATGTCGCCGGCGTGGTTGTTGGCCATGGTCACCACGTTGATGCCGCTCTTGGCCATAGCCGGCGCCATCGCTGAACGGGCGCAGGGTCGCAAGGGCGACGGCCGCGGCGGCGGCGAAGACGACCAGCGCGATGAGGACGAGGAGGAGCCCTCCGCGTCGTTTGCGGCGTCCGCGGCGCGGCGGCCGGCCGTCGCCCGCATGCGGGGGCGCCGGGGGGCGCGGCGGAGGCGCAGCCTCAGCCGCCGCGCCGGCCTCGCTGCGGTACACCGAATAGGGCTTGCGTGCGCGGGGTGCGGGATCCATGTGCCGCTAGGGTACACGCGCGCCGCGGTCAGGCCAACTGCCGGCGGACCGGGGCGCGCGTGCGGCCGCCCCCGCGGCGTCCCTGCGGCCGCTCCAACGCGGCCCCCCGCGGCCGCCCCGCGGCCGCGTACAATAGGGGCATGGACACCACTCGCAGCAGCGTGCGCCCCTGGCTGATGCTTTTCGTCGTGGCCGGCGCCATCTTCGTCCTCGCCGGCTTCGTCTTCTTCCTGCCGCTGGCCTTCGACGAGCCTCAGGTGACGCTGCCGCCGGTCGCCCGCGCGGCCACGCCCGAGGAGGCGCGCGTGGCGCTGGGCCGTGCGGCTGAGGCGCTGCGCGCCGGCGACCGCGCCGCGTACCGCGCCGCTCTGCCCGCCTCCGGTCGCGCCGCCCGCCAGTCGCTGGGCGAGCTCTTCCGGCATCTGTCGCCGCTGCCGTGGACCGATTTCACGCTGCTCGGCACGCCGGTGCCTGGCGCGCCCGGCCGCTTCGACGTGCGCGCCGTCGGGCAGCTGGGCAGCACGGGCCCGAACGATCGCGTCGGCGGCGAGCGCATCCTCGACCTGCAGATGCTCGGCTCCCGCGTCGTCGCAACCGGCGACTCGACGCCGCCGGCGGTCAAGCATCAGTATCTGATGGCGTTCCACGACCCCGTGGCCGTGAGCCGCAATGGGCTGCTCGTGCTCGCCGACCGGCGCGCGAAAGACAGGGCGGAGGCGCTGGCCGACGCCGGCGCCACCGCGCGAAAGCGCCTCGCGCTGGTCGGCGTCGAGCCCGACGCCTCCGTGCTCGTCTCCGTGTACTCGTCCCTGGAGGACCTGAAGGCTTCGCTGGGCGGCGGTCCGGACGAAGACAGGATCCGCTTCTTCTCTCACGCCGGGCCGCGCGTGACGCCGCGGCCCTGGCGCATCCGCGACATCGGCGTGCTCGGCCCCTCGCTGGACGGCACCGGCGCCTGGATGCCGCTGATGCTCTCCCACGAGATGACGCATGCGTACACCGGGCAGTGGTTCGCGAAGACCGCGCACGCCCCCACGTTTCTGCTCGAGGGGCTCGCCACCGCCGTTGAGGGAGGGCGCGACTGGACGCCGCTGCGCGAGGAGGTCGCCACCGGCAACCAGCTGTGGCCGCTGCTCGACGCCGTGGGCGCCGGGGACCTCTGGATGGGCAACTCGACGGAGGACGTCAGGCTCGCGTACCTGGAGGCCGGGGCGGTGGTGCTCTACGTCCTCGACCGCTGGGGGCTCGCCAAGCTCCGCCCGTTCGTCACCGCGGTCGCCGACTCGGATCTCAGCGAGCAAGGCATCGACAAAGCGACCCGCGAGACGCTGGGCGTGAGCTGGGACGACTTCTACGAGGGCTGGAAGGACTACGTCCTCGCGCTGCCGTGAGCCGCGAATGCCTGCGGCCGCGCGGCCGTAAGGTTGCGCTCTGTCCGTTCTGGGGGTACACAGTAGAGAGAAGCAACCTCCGGAAGGGGACTCCCATGCGTTCCAAGCTCGCCATCTACATCGCCATCGGTCTGCTGGCGGCCGTGGCGCTGGTCGCCGGCGTCGTCGCCGTGGCAGGCGCCGGCTCGTCGACCTCCCTGCCGGCCATCTCCGCCGCGGAGCTCATGGCCAGGATGGCCGAGTCCGAGGGCCAGGTGCAGGCCGTGAGCGGCGACATCTCGTGGAAGAACGACCTGTTCGGCGACCTGAGCGCGGCCGGCGGCATGGGGCAGATGCCCGCGCAGTCGCCGCTCCTCAGCAGCGGCTCCGGTCGCATCTGGGTCAGCGACGCCGGCATGCGCCTCGAGTCGCAGGGCGCCGGCGGCGACCAGGTGGCCGGCGTGAGCAAGGCCACGCGCACCGCCTGGACCTACGACTACGCGACGAACACGGTGCAGCGCTGGGTGATGACCGGCGACGCGCCGGCGGACGCGCCCATGCCGTCGCCTTCGGCGTCCATGATGACGCCGGCGGCCATCGGCATGTACCTGCAGCAGCTGGCGCCCTACGCGACCGTCGACGTCGCCGGTCAGGGCACCGTCGCCGGCCGCGAGGTCTACCTGCTGCGCATGACCCCGGTCGCCGACGACACGGCTCTCGGCGCCGTGCAGGCGTCGATCGACGGCGAGACGATGGTGCCGCTCCGCCTCGAAGTGTTCGCGAAGAGCGGCGGCGCGGCCGTGCTGCAGTTCGGCTTCGACAGCGTCTC
>JBAXRL010000344.1:0-3971 GCA_037131205.1 Actinomycetes bacterium
CGGAACACCACCGGCGGGTTGTGACCCGCATTCACGTAGGTCAGGGTGCGGGTCTTCTCGGAGAGCGCCCCGTAGAAGAGGGTCACGAACATCCCGGACTTGGAATCCTGCGCGATGACATTGTTCGCATCGTGGATCGCCCGCGCCGGGTCGCGGTGCCAGAGCGCGTTCACGCGCACGACGATCCGCGACAAGGCCATGAACAGCGCCGCCGGCACGCCCTTGCCGGAGACGTCGGCGATGAGGATCCCGAGCGTGCCTTCTTCGAGCGGCATGACCTCGAAGGGGATCACATCGAAGAAGTCGCCGCCCACCTCCAGGGCCATCACGCTCTTCGCGGCGATGTCGAAGCCGCTGATCTGCGGCACGACCTCGGGCAGAAAGCTCTGCTGGATCTCCGCGGCGATCTCGAGCTCGGCCGACGAGCGCGCGAGGCGCGCCTCCATCTCACGGCGTTCGGTGATGTCGCGGATCGTCTCGATGGCCCCGCTGATGTTCCCCTCGGGGTCATAGAGCGGGCCGGCCTTGGCCCAGAAGCACCGTCCGGCTTCTCCCAGCTTCGGGATGAACGTGTCGACGACCAGCGTGTCGCCTTCGCGCTGCACGTGGGCGTACCGGCTCTCGACCTCCTCTTCGGGCATGAGGATCAGATTGGCGAGGATGGGCTGGCGCTCACCGTAGAACGGGAGGGCATACTCGTAGTCGCCTTTGCCCACCATCTCAGCCGCGGGCACGCCCGTCAGCTCCTCCATGGCCCGGTTCCAGGCCACGACCACCTCGTCCCGGTCGATGACCAGCGTGGCGTCCGGCAGGTAACTGATGATCTCCGCGAGACTCTGGCGGGAGCGGATCGTCTCCTGCTCGGCGAGCTTGCGGTCGGAGATGTCGCGGATCGTCTCGATGGCCCCCGAGACCTCGCCCTGCGAGTCATAGAGGGGGCTGGCTTTTGCCCAGAAGTACACGCCCTTCGGGCCGAAGGTCGGGATGAAGATGTCGACGACGAGCGTGTCGCCGATCCTCTCGACCGCGTCATACCGTGTCTCGACCTCCGCTTCCGGCATGAAGATGAGATTGGCCAGCATCGGTTTGCGCTCGCCGTAGAACGGGAGCGCGTATTCGTAATTGCCCTTCCCCATCATGGATCCGGCGGCCACGCCGGTGAGCTCCTCCATGGCGCGGTTCCAGGCGATCACCAGTCCTTCGCTGTCGATCACAAAGGTGGCGTCGGGCAGAAAGTCGATGATCTCGGCCATGCGCCGATGGGTCGTCTCCATCTCCTGTTCGGCGAGCTTGCGGTCGGTGATGTCGCGGATCGTCTGGATGGCCCCGGTGACGGCGCCCTGCGCGTCGTACAGCGGGCTGGCTTTTGCCCAGAAGTAGGCGCCTCCGGGGCGAAACGTCGGGATGAAGACGTCCACCACGAGCGTGTCGCCGATCCTCTCGACCGCGTCATACCGTTTCTCGACCTCCGCTTCCGGCATGAGGATGAGGTTGGCCAGCATCGGCTTGCGCACGCCGTAGAACGGGAGCGCATACTCGTGGTCTCCCTTCCCCAGCATCGACCCTGCAGGTACGCCGGTCAGCTCTTCCATGGCCCGGTTCCAGGCGATCACCTTGCCGTCGAGATCGATCACGAACATCGCATCGGGCAAGAAGACGATGATGTCTCCGCTGAACGTGTCTCCCTGCGATCCCATAGTCACGCTCCTGCCTTTCGTGCCCAGACTTGGGTCTTGCGTGCTTGCGCAACGGATATCGTGTCATCTGTGCCGATGCGCGCGAGCTCCGGCTTCAATGCGGCCACCTCAGCGGCCGTCGTGACCCGGGCCTGCAGCAGCGCCGGCGCCAGCTCCAGGAAGGTGTACTCCCACAGCCGCTTCGCTTCTCCCGTGCGGAACGCCGGCTGATCGGTGCGCACGTCGGGCTGCGCATACCCCACCGCCTGGAAGAGCGCCTCGAGGTCGGCCCCAACCCGGTAGTCGGCCTCGCGGTCCTCGCCGAGGGCGAGCAGGATCTCCACGACTCTCGCGTAGGCGGCCGTGGGAGGGTCGGTAGCCAGCGTCGTCATGTCGATGTCCTCGCAGACCAGCGATCCGCCCGGCCGGACGAGGGTGCTCATCTCGCGCAGCGCCTCCAGCGGATGCTGGAGGTGAGAGAGCAGGGAGCGGCAGCAGACCAGGTCGAAGACCTCGCGAGGGAGCCCGGTGGAGTAGGCGTTCGCCGCGACGAACCGCACCTGGGTGAGGCCCCGGGCGAGCGCGTTCTGACGGGCGATGGCAAGCTGGTCGGTGCTGCTGTCGAGGCCGACCACCGTCCCCATCGTCCCCACACGGTCGGCCAGCCAGCAGGCCACCTCGCCGGCGCCGCAACCGATATCCGCCGCGGACATGCCGGGCAGGAGGCCCACGTCGGCGAGGAGCTCGCGCGTGCTCGGTCCATACACCGCGTCGAGGAGCTCCAGCCGCGCCTCCCCCTCAGGTCCTGTGGCGAGCACGTAGTACTCGCCTGCCTTCTCCGGTTCGTGAGATCCCATATCTTCGTGCGCCGCGGCCGCTCAGCCGCCGGCGGCGGTCGCGGTCACCTTGAAGAACGTCAGGACCGCCGCGGCGAGCCCCTGAGGATCCTGGTACATGAGTCCGTGGCCGGCGCCGGCGAAGCGGTTCAGCCATGAGCCGGGGACGCGCACGGTCATCATGAGGGCGTTGCCCGGCGGCGAGATCACGTCCTCCGTACCCGTCACGAAGAGCGTGGGGCAGGCGATGTCCTTGAGGTCGCCGGCGACCCCCGACCACTCGCCGATCGCCTGGTTCTGCAGGCCCATCGCCACCGGCGAAGCCTGCTCCGTGGGGATCGGGAACGTCTCGGCGTACGCCGGATTTGCACTACGGTACGCCGCCGGGAAGAGCAGCTCGATAAGCCGTTCACCGCGCTTCCGCGGCGAGCCCGAAATGTCCATCAGCACCGCCATCGCCGCCTTGGTGGGAGGGAGCGTCAGGCGCCCGCCGGGGTCGCCGGCGTAGGAGACCAGCCGGCTGACGACGGCGGGGTGACGCACGGCGAGGTCGACGGCGACCTCGCCGCCCATCGACCAGCCCAGGACGTCCAGGCTGTCGTACCCGAGAGCCTCGATGAGCCCGGCCGTGTCGTCGGCGAGCCGCGGGAACGTGTAGGCGCGGCTGCCCGGGTTTTCGGTCTCGCCGATGCCGCGGTTATCGAACACGATGACTTCGCGGTCCTGCGCAAGCGCGGCGACGAAGTCGGGCGACCACATGTCCATCGTCCCGCTGGAGCCCATGATGAGCAGCAGCGGCGCCGCGGCGCCGGCCGCCGCGGAGTCCGCGGCCGACGCCGTCGCCAGCGGACCGATGACGCGATAGCCCATCGAGATGTCGCCGACCTGGACGTGCCGCACCGCCGCGGCCTGCACGACGTTGGCGGCCGGCGAGCCTCCGGCGGCCGGCGAACCGGCGGCGGCCGGCGAACCGCTGCCCACCGGGCTCGGCGAAGCGCTGTCGCCGGCCGCCGCCCCGCCGCTTCCGCAGCCGGCGCCGAGCAGCGCCAGAGCGGCGCCGGCCAGAATGGCCGCGATCACCGCGTGTCTGATCGCCGTCTGTCTCATCGCGGTCACGCGAGCAGCGCGTAGATGGCGAAGAAGGTCATCATCGCCACGATCACCACGGTGAGCATGACGGCTCGCCACAGTCTCGCCGGCGAGCGTGTTTCGTCGGTGAAGTACCGGTAGAGGTGCAGCATCGCCGCCTGGAAGAGGTACAGCGAGTAACCGAGCAGCACCAGCGCCTGCGCCTGCACGCCCCAGCCGGCGATCACCGCGAGCAGGGCCATGGCGCCGAAGCCGAGGTTGGCGAACCCGACCTCCCACATCCAGTCCGGCCTGTCGGTCTCCCAGCCGAGCCGTTTGGCGTCGGCCTTGTAGAAGAAGTAGTGGCGCACGAAGCCGAGCACGCCCTCGA
>JBAXRL010000345.1:0-3964 GCA_037131205.1 Actinomycetes bacterium
AGCGAGATGTGCCAGCTGCGCCAGAAGTCGCCGAGGTTCTTCTGCAGGAAGGGCAGGTGGAAGTTCTCCATGATGCGGAACCCGAAGAGCGCCGAGAAACCGATGGCCAGGTCGGTGTAGGCGGACAGGTCGAAGTAGGCGCGCACGAAGACGAGGACGCAGTAGGCGAGCGGCCACCAGGGCCCGAGCTCCGAGGCCTGGAAGCCAGGGCTCCCGACCGTCGAGATGATCTTCGTGAAGAAGATGGCGAACACGAAGTCGACGACGAAGACCTTCTTGAAGTACCCCAGGGCGATGCGCCGCAGGCCCTTGTAGAAGAGCTGCCGGTCGAACGAGTAGCTGCGCTTCTCGTAGAACCCCTGATAGGTCTCCAGAGGGCCGGCCGGGAACGTGGGGATGAACATCACGAAGGCGAACAGGCGCAGGAGCGAGTTCTCCTGGATGACCCCGCGCAGGCAGTCGAACACGTACTGCAGCAGGCGAAAGACGAAGTAGCTGATGCCCATCGCCATGAGCAGGCGACCGACCAGCCAGTCGTCCTCTCCCCAGACGGCCATGGCCCCGCGCTGGCCGTACTTGCCGATCCCCAGAGTCACCACCGCGATCACGACGATGATGAGCACGACGCGGCCGCCGCTCAGGCGCTGGGCGCGTTTGAGCTCGACAAGCTGGTGGGCCACCAGCACGAGCCCCAGAGCGACGGCCGCGAAGATGGGGTTGAGCGCGGCGAGCACCGCCACCGACACCACGATCAGGAAGACGAGCCGTGCGGTCTCGCTGCGGCGCAGGGCGAGCCAGAACACGAGCAGCGCGACGATGACGACCGGGATCAGGTACAGCGTGAAGTAGATCTTCACAGCAGGCCGCCCTGCCCCTCGGCGCTCGAGCCCATGAGCGTGACCAGCTCCTCGGCGAGACGCTTCTGCCAGAGCACGCGCCCCGGCTCCACGAGATGCGACAGGTCGTGGAAGTCCGCGCTGGGGATAGCCAGATCCCGGTTGAAGTCGAGATACGGCACGCCGCGCTCGCGGGCCAGTGCCTGGGCCGGCACGCGGTACTGGGCGATGGCCTCGTCGAAGCGGCCCTTCACGACCTGTTCGTTGAGTGGCAGCTCCACGATGACGGCGCGCACGCCGCGCTGCTCGCAGCGCGCCACGAGCTGCTCGAGCATGGCCAGGTTGTAGGCGAGGTTGCGGCGGAACACCGGGTAGCGCTCGGCGTTCCATTTCGCCACCATGCGCTCCTTCTGCCCCGGCGTGTGGATGCCGCTCAGCGTGTAGTGGTGCTGGCGGTACTCACGCGCCGTCAGCCTGGCCTCCAGGAGCGCCGGGCCGTCCTTCTTCAGGTAGCTCGTGAGGTACGAGAAGATGCCCGGCAGGATGGTGTACGAGTAGGTGTAGCGGCCGTACTCGCTCGACACGTACCGCTGCAGAAACGAGCTCTTGAGCACGAGGTCGCGGCCGATCACCTGCTGCTCGTTCTGCGCCGGGAGGGCGGTGAAGCGGCCCAGATTGACGCCGATGAGCACCCACGCCGGGGAATCCGGCACGTTGTCGGCGACGGCGAGCGTCTCGGCGAAGTTCTGGTTGATGCAGGCGAGGTCCCAGGCGGCGATGCGCGGGCCGCCGAGCCGTTTCACCGCGGCGGCCAGGCTGGGCCCGCTGACGATGGCCTCGCGGGCCGCCGAACCGCCGGTGAGATACACGGCCGGCAGCCGCGGCGGCCGGCGCTTGTTGTGGCCCACCGTCCAGGACACGTAGGTGAACGAATCGGCGTCGTTGCGCAGGCAGTGCTCGAGGGGCACGACAGTCCAGGCGCCGCTGGTGAACAGATACTCGAAGCCGAGCAGGGCCGGGACGAGCAGTGCGGCCGCCACGAGCAGGACCAGCGGGTTGCGGTTGCGGAACCCGGCCCCGAAGCCCTTCACCCGAGCGCCTCCGCGAGCAACTCCTGGAGCGCGGCGCGCACGGCCTTGCCGGAGCCCGTGCGCGGGATGGCGGCGACGGCGATCACGCGGCTCGGCAGCGACGACGACGGCAGCACGCCGCGCAGCTCGCGGAGGAGGCGCGAGGCCTTGAAGCCTTCGGGCTCGAGCGGCACCACGAAGGCCACCGGCACGTGCCCGAGGATGTCGTCGGGGGCGGCGAGCACAGCGACATCGGCGAAGCGCCCGAGCCCCTGCAACGCCTGCTGCACGTGGATGATGCTGACCTTCTCGCCGCCACGCTTGATGACGTCGTCCTTGCGGCCGGCGATCCACACGGCGCCGCTGTCATCGACGTGGCCGAAGTCACCGGTCTTGAGGCCGTGGGCGGTGAGCGTCGCGGCGGTGATCTCGGGCTCGTCCAGGTAGCCCTGCATGAGCAGCGAGCCCGTGACGTAGAGCTCGCCGGTCTCGCCGGGCGCGGCCTCCGCGCCGTCGCCGCGCCGGGCGACGACGCGCATGTCGCCGATGGGCCGGCCCACGGAGCCGACGCGCACGTCGAGCTCGGCCGGCGGCAGGATGCAGAGCCGGCCGCTCACCTCGGTGAGGCCGTACATGTTGAAGAGGCCGACGCCGGGCAGCACACGGCGGCACTTCTCGATCACCGGCAGCGGCAGGTGGTCGCCGCTGCTCACCCAGAAGCGCAGGCTGTGGGGGCGCGGCTCGTCGAGCGGCTCGACGACGCGCACGAGGTGCGCCGGGGCGCCGCCGAAGCCCGTGCAGCCCAGGGTCTCCATCTCGTCGAGCAGGCCGGCCCCGAAGAAGAAGCCCAGCCGGCCGGCCACGCCGCCGCCGGCCGCGAGCAGGGTGAGAAAGTGGCAGATGCCGCTGGTGAAGTACGGCGGCGTGTTGATGAAGATGCGGTCGTCGCCCTGGAGCCCGAGCGTCAGCGCCACGTGGCCGGCGTTGCTCGACACGGCGCGCAGCGTCTGGCGGACGCCTTTAGGCAGGCCCGTGGTGCCCGAGGTGAACATGATCATCGCCGGTTCGTCCTCGCGCACGGCTTCAAGGCGCTCCGCGCCGCCCGGGCCGGCCGCCGGAGGGGCTCCGCCGCCGGCCCCCGCAGCCGCGCCGGCCGTCCGCAGGCCGTCCACGAGGCCGCCCTCGTCGGCGGTGACCACCAGGCGTACCCGGCCCTCGCCGGGGCAGGCGTCGTCGCCGGCGAGCACGAGCACATCCGGCGCCGCCTTGACGATGAGCCAGGCGGCGTCGGCCTGCGGCAGGCTGGTATTGAGCGGCACGACCACCGCGCCCGCCAGCCAGGCGCCGAGCAGGCAGACGAAGAACTGGTCGTACTCCTCGAGGTACAGGGCGACGCGCCGGCCGCGGTCGCCGCCGCCGGCCGCCCGCAGGGCGGCGGCGACCGCCGTGGCGCGGCGCAGCATCTCGGCGTAGGTGTACGCGTGGCCGCGCGTGACGAGCAGCAGCGCGTCGGGGCGCGCGGCCGCCCAGCGACGCAGGCGCGCCACGGCGTCGGTCATGAGAGCGGCGGTCATGAGAGGCGGGTGGTCAGGCGTCAGAAGCCGACGTAGCGGAACTCGGTGAGCTTGCCGCCGACCAGCACGGCGACGGTGATCGCCAGAAAGAGCAGGAACCAGAGCAGCGTCTGCAGGCTCAGGCCGAGCCCGTAGAAGAACCACCGCGTCGGCGGCCGCCGGGCGGCGTCGCGCGCCACGACGACGTCGCGCGGCGCGACGGCGCCCGCCGGAACCGCGTCGTGCGCCACGACGGCGTCGTGCGCCGGGGCGACGTCCCGCGGCGCGACGGCCTCGCGCGGGCCGCTCTGCCCGGGGCCGGCCTCAGGCATCGCCCGCCTTCTTGCGCGCGACGTAGGCCAGCATGTGGTTCACCGTGTCGAGGTTCTCGAAAACGATGTCCATGGGTTTCACCTTGATGGCGAAGGTCTGCTCGAGAAAGGCGATGAGCGCCGTGAGGTTCATGGAGTCGAGCAACTGGTCGCGGAACAGCGACGTGTCGGCG
>JBAXRL010000346.1:0-3959 GCA_037131205.1 Actinomycetes bacterium
CGCATCGCCGCGGGCAAGGTGCTCGACCTCAACCTCGTGGTCAAGGCCGACGTGCAGGGCAGCCTCGAGGCGCTCAGCGACGCGCTGCTCATGATCCAGCATCCCGAGGTCAAGGTGCGCGTCATCCACTCGGGCGTGGGCGGCATCAACGAGAACGACGTCATGCTGGCCAGCGCCTCCGCGGCGATCATCATCGGCTTCAACGTGAGGCCAAGCCCCCCGGCCACCGCGCTCGCCGAGAGCGAAGGCGTCGATGTGCGCACGTACAAGGTCATCTACAAGGTCACCGAGGACATCACCGCGGCTCTGGTCGGCATGCTCAAACCGACCATCGAGGAGGTCGTGCTCGGGCAGGCCGAGGTGCGCACCACGTTCAAGGCCTCCAGGCTGGGCACCATCGCCGGTTGCATGGTCACGCACGGCGTGATCACCCGTAACGCGAGCGTGCGCGTGCTGCGCAGCGACGTCATCGTCCACGACGGCAGGATGGGCTCTCTCAAGCGCTTCGCCGAAGACGTCCGCGAGGTCGCCGAAGGGTTCGAGTGCGGCATCCTGCTCGATGGCTACAACGACCTCAAGGAAGGCGACGTGCTGGAGGCGTACGAGACCCGAGAAGTCGCGCGTGAGGCCTGACGCCTGCATCGGCGTCCTGCTCGCGGAGCTGCACTTCCCGGCCAGTCGCTCGCTGAAGGAGAAGCGCGCGCCGCTCAGCGCGTTGCGCGACGTGGCGCACGGCCGCTTCCGCGCCTCGTTCAGCGAGGTGGGCCTGCAGGACGTGTGGCAGCGGGCGCGCGTGCTCATCGTCCTGGCCGCCTCCTCGCTGCAGCAGGCGCGTGAGCGCCTCGACGACCTCGACCGGCACCTCCACGGGCAGGACTTCGAGGTGGCGCGCGTGCTCATCAAAACGACCGACACGGTGGGTACCCTGTGGGACATCGACTCCTGAAGATCAACGAAAGCATCAAGGAGACCCTGTCGTCGATCATCACCGCCGAGGGCCTCAAAGACCCGCGCGTCGGCTTCGTGACGGTGACGGGCGTGGAGACCTCATCAGACCTGCGTCACGCCAAGGTCTACGTCAGCGTGCTCGGCAGGCAGGCCGAGCGCGCGGCCACGATGGAGGCGCTGGACAAGTCGAAGGGGTTTCTGCAGGCGCGCCTCAACGCCTCGCTGCACATGCGGCGCACGCCGCAGCTTGAGTTCGTCTACGACAGCACGCTCGACAACGCCCTGCACATCGAGAGGCTCATGAAGCGCGAGGAAGAAGCGCTGGGCAGCGAAGCCCCGGAGATCTTCGTGGACGGCGAAGCCGACGACGGGGAAGAGGGGCCGGCGTGAAGGCGCTGCCCGCCGACCTGGCCGCCGTGTGCCGGCGCCTGAAGACCGAGCGCAGCATCGGGCTGGCGGTGCACGAAAGGCCCGACACGGACGCGCTCGGCGCCGCCGCCGGCATGCTCGACCTGTGCGCGCGGCTCGGCGTCGAGGCGCGTCTGTACGTCGACGCCGCCGAGTCTCTGCCGTTCGAGAAGCTGCTGCTTCCCGGCGGCGCGGTGATCCGCGGCCTGCCGCCCGCCGCCGGCCCCCTCTACGCGCTCGACTGCGGCAGCCTCGCGCGGCTGGCGCTCCCGCTCACGTCCTGGCACGGCGTCGTCGTCAACATCGATCATCACCACGACAACACGCGCTTCGGCGACGTGGTCTATGTGCGCGGGGCGGCGAGCAGCACCAGCGAGCTGGTCTGCGACATCGCCCGCGCCCTCGACCTCGAGCCGTCCCTTCAGGCGGCGACGGCCCTGTTCGCCGGGATCTCGTTCGACACCAGCCACTTCCGCCACGACAGCACCTCCGCCGCCACCTTCGAGACGGCGGCCTGGCTGACCGGGCTCGGCGTCGATGTGACCGGGGTGTTCTCGATGCTGTACGAGCAGGGCTCGCTCGAGGCGCTGCGCCTGGGCGCGCGCGCCGTCGCCGGCGCCCAGGTCGTGGCCGGCGGCCGCGCCCTGGTGGCCACGCTGCGGCGCGCCGACTTCGTGGCCGTCGGCGCCGGCGAAGAAGAGACCGAGGGCATCGTCGACAGCCTGCGCGCCGTCGGGGGCGTCGAGGTCGCGGCCCTCATCAAGGAACAGAGCCGCGGAGCGCGCGTGCGCGCGAGCCTGCGCTCGAATTCGCACGACGTCAGCGCGATCGCCGCGCTCAGGGGCGGCGGCGGTCATCGCCTGGCCGCCGGCTTCTCCAGCGACGACAGCCCGCAGGAGGTGACCACGTGGCTCAGTTCCGAACTCGAAAGGCGCCTCTTGACGGCGTCCTGCTGATCGACAAGCCCGAGGGTTTTACGTCGCACGACGTCGTCGCCAGGGTGCGTCGTCAGCTGCGACCTGCCGTCAGGAAGGTGGGCCATGCCGGCACCCTCGACCCGTTCGCCACGGGTCTTCTCGTGGTGCTCGTCGGCCGCGCGACCAAGCTGGCGCGCTTCTTCGTCGACCTGCCCAAGGAATACGAGTGCACCCTGCAGTTCGGCGTGCGCTCCGACACCGGCGACCTCACCGGCGACCTCTCGGAGACCGGTGAGTCGACGACTCGCGCGGCCGTCGCAGCCGTGCTCCCCGGCTTCCTCGGGGCCGTCGTGCAGCAGGTGCCCATGACCTCCGCCGTCAAGGTCGACGGGGAGCGCCTGTACAAGAAGGCGCACCGCGGCGAGGTCGTCGAGACCCCGCTCAAAGAAGTGCGCATCGACGCCATCGACATCCTCGGCTTCGACGCCGGCGCGCAGACCATGCACTGCCGCGTCGCCTGCTCCAAGGGCACGTACGTGCGCCAGCTCGCCATCGACATCGGCGAGGCGCTGGGCGCCGGGGCGCATCTTGCGCAGCTGGCGCGCACGGCCACCGGCGAGCTGCGTCTGGACGACGCCCAGACGCTGGCCGCCTTCGAAGACGCCGTGGCCGCGCGAGAGCCGGGCGACGAACGCATCCCCGGCCTGGTCGATGCGGCGGCGGCCCTGCGCTTCATGCCCGGCATCGAGCTCTCGGCGGCGCAGGTGACGGCGGTGCGCAACGGCGCCCGCCTGCCCGGGGGGCCGCCCGAGCCCGTGCGGCTGACCTACCGCGGCGAGCTCCTCGCGATCTACGGGCCCGCCGAGGAGGGCCACGCCCTCAAGCTGCTCGTCAAGCTCTGATGCGCGTCGTCACCGATCTGGCGGACCTTGAGCGCCGTCCGCGGGCGCTGGCGATCGGCACCTTCGACGGCGTCCACGTGGGTCACCGCGCCGTGATCGGTCAAGCCGTCGCCCAGGCCGCCGGGCGCCGCCTCCTCGGCGCGGTGGTGACCTTCGACCGGCACCCGCTGGCGGTCGTCGACCCCTCTCACGCGCCGCGCCTGCTGACGCCCCTGGCCGAGAAGATCCGCCTCATCGGGGAGCTGGGGCCCGAGGAGCTCGTGCTCCTGCCGTTCGACGAGGGGCTCGCGGCGCTCACGCCGGCGAGCTTCTGCGAGCGGGTGCTCGCCGAAGCGCTCCAGGCGCGCGTGGTCGTCGTCGGCGAGAACTTCAACTTCGGCGCCGGCGGCGCCGGCGACGCCGCGCGGCTGCGCGGCTGCGGCGCCGCGCACGGCTTCGAGACGGTTGTCGTGAGCCTCATCACCGAGCACGGCAAGACCATCAGCTCGACGCGCATCCGTCGCCTGCTCAACCACGGCGAGCTGGAAGAGGTGCGTGAGATCCTCGGCCGGCCGCCGTCGGCGACCGGTCTTGTCGTCGCCGGCGACCGGCGCGGCCGCACCCTCGGCGTGCCGACCGCCAACATCGACGTGGAGGCGGGCACGATCTTCCCCGGCCGCGGCGTCTACGCCGCCGGCGTCCTCGTGGACGGCGTCTGGTACCGGGCGGCCGTCAACATCGGCCACAACCCGACCTTTCGCAGCAAGGCCGTCGAGACGACGCACGTCACCGTCGAGGCCTTTCT
>JBAXRL010000347.1:0-3949 GCA_037131205.1 Actinomycetes bacterium
TTCTGCCCACGCTGGAGCTCAAGAAGCAGCAGCTCCAGCGCGAGGTGCGGCGCGCCGAGGCCGCGCTGCGCGAATGCACGACGCAGGAGCAAGCGCTTCTCGAACGGCTCCGCCCCTGGGTCAAGCTGCTCGCGTCGCTGCCCGACCTGGGCGCCTACGTGCGCGTCGAGGCGCTCGATCAGGACACCGCCAACGTCGCCGGCGTCACCGTGCCGGTGTTTGCCGGGCTGCGGTTCGCGCGACCGGCGATCGACTACTTCGAGACGCCCGCCTGGCTCGAGGACGCCGTCGCGGCGCTGAGCGAGCTCACCAGCATCGGCGCCGAGCAGCGGGTGCTCGAGCGCCGCAAGGAGCTGCTCGGCGAGGAGCTGCGCATCACGGCGCAGCGCGTCAATCTCTTTGAGAAGGTCATGATCCCGCGCGCCGAGGAGAACATGCGCATCATCCGCATCGCCCTCGGTGACGCGCAGACGGCGGCGGTCGCCCGGGCCAAGCTCGCCAAGGGCAAAGGCGCCGAGCTCCTCACGGGGGTCGCAGGCGCATGATCGTCAGGATGAAACGGCTCACGCTCCTCTGCCTGGCGATCGACCGCGACGCCGCGCTCGAGTCTCTTCGCGAGCTGGGCGTCGTGCACGTCACCGACCGGCAGGCGCCTGAGGGGGCTGAGCTCGAAGCGCTGCGCGCGCGGCTCGCAGATGCTGAGCGTGCGCTGGCCGCTCTTCCCGCCGAGGCAGCGGCTACCGCGGCCGATCGCCCGGCCGACGAGCTCGTCGCCGAGGTGCTCACTGTGCTCGAGCGCCGGCGGGAGCTCGGCGACCACGCCGACGCGCTGCGCCGCGAGCTGGCGCGCTTCGAGGGGTTCGGCGAGTTCGATCTGGGCGACGTCAACGAGCTCGCCGCGGCCGGCGTCGCCACGGCGCTCGGCGTGGCGCCGGCGGCCGCGGATCTCGTCGCGCCGGACGGGACCCTTCTCACCGTGGTGAAGCGCGATCGCCACAGGCAGTATTTCAGCCTCGTCGCCGCGGGAGGTTGGGAACGGGATACCCCCGACCTGAGCGCCGAATACGACCTCGTGCTCTGGCCCGACCGTCCGCTGCAGGAGTTGCGCGAGGCGCTAGCCGCCGACGCGGCGGAGCTGGATGGGCTGGCCCGACGACTGGAGGCTCTCGGGTCGGGTCGGCAGGTCGTGGAGCGCGACGTGGCTCGGACCGCCGACGCGCTGCGCGTCGCGGAAGTGCGCGCCGGCATGAGCGCGGCGGAGGCGGTGTCCGTGCTTTCGGGCTATGTGCCCGTCCACGACTGCGACGGCCTTCGCGGCGCCGCCGTGGCAAACGGCTGGGGCATCGTCCTCGACGACCCGCAGCCCGGCGACAACGTGCCCACGCTGCTGCATCAGTCGCCCCTGGTGAAGCCGGTCCGCACCGTGTTCGACTTTCTGCACATCTACCCCGGCTACTGGGAGTCGGACGTCGGCTGGGTCTTCCTGCCGTTCTTCAGCCTCTTCTTCGCGATGATCGTCGGCGACGCCGGCTACGCTGCGCTGCTGCTGATCGCCACCGTCATCCTGCAGTGGCGCTTCAAGAAGGCGCCTCGGCACGTCTTTCACATGATGTACATCGTGGGCGGCGCGACGCTCTTCTGGGGAGTGATCACGGGCAGCTACTTCGGCATCCCGTCGTTGCCCAGATACGCGTCGGCGCTCGAGATCGCCTGGATCAAGGACCGCGACAACCTCATCGACCTGTGCTTCCTGATCGGCGCCGTGCACCTCTCGTTCGCTCATGTGTGGAACGCCGTGACGCTCGGGCGGGAGCGGGCCTGGAGCAAGGTGCCCGCCCAGGTGGGCTGGCTCGTCGTCGTCTGGGCGATGTTCTTCCTCGCCCGCCAGGCCGTCCTCGGCCGGCCGATGCCTGGTTACCTCCTCTACCTGCTCATCGCCGGCATCATGCTCGTGGCGGTGTTCATGAAGACGCCGAAGGAACTCAAGGCGGAGTGGATCGACCACGCCCTTCTGCCGCTGACGATGATCGGCAACTTCGTCGACATCCTCTCGTACATCCGCCTCTTCGCTGTCGGCTACGCCTCCATCGCAGTGCTGGCGGCCTTCAACGACATGGCCGCGTCCATCGGTTTCGACAGCGTGCTCACGGCGGTCGCCGCCAGCCTGCTGCTGCTGTTTGCGAACGCGCTCAACATCGTGCTCGCGGGGCTCGGCGTACTGGTCCACGCGGTGCGTCTCAACACGCTCGAGTTCTCGACCCACAAGGGTCTGGCCTGGCAGGGCCACAACCAGTACACGCCGTTCGCCAGGCGTCGGGAGGCGGCATGATAACGCGAAGATGGACCAACCAGAGGAAGGAATGCCGATGAGTCCTGAAGCTGCAGCCGAGATGGGGCGCATCGGCGCCGTGGCCGCCATGGCGCTGGCGGCGACCGGCTCCGGGATCGGCACGTACCTTGGCGGCGCCGGCGCGGTCGGCGCCTGGAAGAAGCTCATGTTGCAGGGTAAGCCGGCGCCGTTCACGATGATCACCTTTGTGGGGGCGCCGCTGTCGCAGACCATCTACGGCATGATCCTGATGATCACGATGACGGCCAAAGCAGACGCCGGCTACAACCCGTGGGCGCTGCTCGGCGTCGGCATCGGCGCCGGCCTCGCGATCGGCGTCTCCGCCTACGGGCAGGGAAAGGCCGGCGCCCATTGCGCCGACGCGCTCGCCGAGACGGGTCAGGGGTTCAGCAACTACCTGGCGGTCATCGGTATCGTGGAGACGGTGGCCATCTTCGTGCTGGTGTTCACACTATTGGCGCTGGGCTGAGCCGGCGGCGGTGCGCCGCCCCAGCAAACGCGTTCTCGCGCGAAAGGAATGCAAGTGACTGAGCAAGCACCAGCAGTGGAAGGCGGCGCCGACTTCGATGCCCTCGACCTCGTGGGCCAGTGGCGCGCAAGGCTCGAGTTCCGCGACGGCGACTTTGCCGCCCTCGACGGCCTCGAGTTCATGTACGTCTTCAACGCCGGCGGAACGATGACGGAATCGTCGAACTACGATGCCGCCCCGCCTGTGCCGCCTGCCTACGGCATCTGGAGGAGGGTCGGCGCGGACCGCTTCGAGGCCAGGTACGAGTTCTACCCGACCAGCGCCCCGGAGGGCTTCGAGGAGATCACCGCGGGAGGCGGCTGGCGGTGCGCCGGTCGCGGCGTGTTCACGGAGACGATCACCGTGGCGGCCGACGGCGCCACCTTTGCCTCGGAGATCCTCTACGAGGCGTTTGGCGAGGCCGGTGAGCCGGTCGCCGGCGGCGGCGTGGCCGGCGGACGGGGCGTCAGGCTGCGCTTCTGACGCCGGGCCACGCGCCCGGCCGCGCGGGCGCGCTGCGGCCGGGCTGAGCGAGGAGATGAGCGTGCTCAAGTACGACGCGGTGATCTTCGATCTGGACGGCACGCTCGTCGACACCCTCGAGGACCTGGCCGACGCCATGAACCGGGTGCTCAGCGCTGAGCGCGCACCCGCGCACAGCCACGCGACCTACAAACTGCTGATCGGGAAGGGCATCCGCAACCTGGTCGGCCAGGCGCTCCCCGCCGAGAAGCGCAGCGCCCAGACGATCGCCGCGTGTTACGAGCGCATGATCGCCGACTACGGCGAGAATCACCTGGTCAAGACCCGGCGGTACGACGGCGCCGCCGAGCTGGTGAGCGGCTTGCGGGCCGCCGGCGTCAAGCCGGCCGTGTTCTCCAACAAATCGCACCACCTGACCCGGCGGATCGTCGAGAGCCTGTTCGACCCCGCCGACTTCGACCTCGTTGTGGGGGCGCAGCCGGGGGTGCCTCCGAAGCCAGACCCCACAGTAGCCCTGGCCATCAGCGAGCGCCTGGGCGTCGCTCCGGGGCGGATCGTCTTTCTCGGCGATTCGGGCCTCGACATGCTCACCGCCACCGCGGCGGGGA
>JBAXRL010000348.1:0-3948 GCA_037131205.1 Actinomycetes bacterium
GACGTGGGGCCGGGGCGGCTGCTCGACGGCGTCGAGCAGATCGCCGGCCACACCACCCCCATGGTCTTCCGCCGCTGGAGCGAGGCCGAGTTCCGCGCCGCGGGCCTGCACGCCATCGACCCGGGCGCCTACGGCCGCGGGCCGGGCGACCACCCGCGGCATTACCGTTACGCCGTGATTCGGGGCGGGGCGGTGCAGGTGGAGGCGGGGACGGCGGAGGCGGCGAGGTAGAGCGCGTCAGCGTGCGTCCTCTTCCGCCGCGTGAAATGCCAGGAGCAGCCCCAGGGCCACGCCGTACCGGGGCCCGTAGCCGCCGGCGACGTTGGCCCTCCCGACGGTGATCCCCATAGCTCGTAGCGACTCGCTGACGATGCGCACCGACTCCGCGTCCAGGGCGGCGCCGCCGCAGAGCAGGAGGGTGCGCGGACCGTCCTCGGCTTCGACGCCCCGGAGCCACTTCAGGCACCTGACCACGTTGGCGCCGATCGCCTGCCGCTTGATGGCCAGGCGCAGCGATCTCCACTCCTCGGGGGCCAGCCGCTCGGAGAAGGGAGCGGGGGTCTTGCCCCGCATGTAGCACAGGCGGCCGAGCGAGTCCGCGGGCAGGCTCGTCTCGGCAAAGCCTCGGCTGCCATCCTCATAGTGCACGACATGGGGCGCCTCGACGCGGAACGAGGCGCACCGCTTCACGTATTCGGCTCTGCTGTTCCGCAGACCAAGCGCTCTCGCCACCGACACCGTGAGCAGCTCCCCCGCGCCGGCGGCCGTGAGGCGCTGGCCTCCCCACACCAGATCGATGGTGCCCCCGCCCATGTCGCACACAGCTGCGTCTCCCGGGGCGCCGGGCGTGGTCAAGGCCCCGAGAGCGGCCGCCTCGGCCTCGGATGGCAGCAGGCGTACCGGACGACCCGTCGCCGCCGCGAGCGTCGCCTCAGGAGGCGACGGGGATGAGGCCGGCGCGACCAGGGCGGCGATCGGCACGTCGCTGAGCTCGACGGATCCTTGTCTGGGGAAGAAGCGCTCGCGGATGGACGGCAGGTCGATGGCGAACACGTCACGGACGCGCTCGCCGGCGTCCCCGAAAGCGTCGTGGAGAGGTGCGCCGCGTGGGACGTAAACCCTGCGCACCGAGCCTGGCCGCATCGTGCCGGCGTAGCCTGCAAGGCTGCGCTCGAAGGGGACGCGGACCACGGCGCCTCCGTCCGCGTCGTGCTCGAGCCATCCAGACGCGCTGCTCAGGGCCGCGGGCGTCGCCTCACGGCGAAGGGCGAGGGCGGCGCAGCGCGCGTCTGCCAGGCTCAGCGCCAGATCGCTGAGCGCGGCAGCGTCCGACGGCGCCAGCCCGAAGGCCGCGACCAGAGCGACGGCATCGCTGACGATCTGCACGCGGCTGCCCGGTTCGGCGACTTCGACGGCGATGAGCTCGCCCGTCCGCAGGCCGCCCACATCCGTCTCGTCGACGATCGGGATCGCCCGGGGGATGCGATTGGCGATGAGCACGGCGTCGTCGCCGGCCACCACCGCCGCGACGATCGGCAGCCGCGCGCGCTGAGCCGCGGCTATCCTCTCCGCGGCCTCCTCGAAGTCGGCGCCCGGGGGCACGGACACGACGAGCGGCCCGCGCGCCGCGGGCGGGTTGGCGAGCTCCCGCAGGGGCAGGTGCGCCCCCACGGCGAAGCCGCTGCCCGCGGGCGTAGCGGCGGAGGGATCGTCGAGCCGCCGCAGTATGGCGGCGGCGCTCGCCGGAGACGGCAGCGACGCCGACAGCGTGATCACGGGGCGGAGCGGAGGCAGAAGCAGGAGCGCGGCGCGCCTCCCCAGCGCCTTTTCGGCGCTGAGCACGAGGCGCGCCGCGCCCTTGACCGACTCGGCGCTGCCCTTGCCCCCGCTGGTCCAGGCGCGCCGCGCGATCAGCGGAGTCACCGCCTGCGGCGTGACCTCCGCCAGCACGACCTCGGTCGTCGTGTTGCCGATGTCGATGCCGGCGACGATCATCGGTCAGGCTGCGCGTGCGGGTCCGGCACGACGACGCTCAACCGGGCGCGAGCAGGCCGCGGCGCTCGTAGACCGCCGCGGCTTCTCGCACGAGCGCTGCGCAGGAGGGTGCGTGCGCCGCCTCGAGACGGGCGGCGATGGCCTCCAGCTCAACGCGCGAGGAGCGCCCGGGCCGCAGCGCCTCGTAGACGGCAAGGAGCTCCTCGTCGCCCAGAGCCGTGAGCTCGGCGGCGCGGCGCAGGTTGTCCGCGAGCTGCGGGTTGCCGTGCCGCTGCGCCACGTCCGCCTGGCGGCGCAGGGCGCCCGGGTGGATGCGCAGGTCGGCCGCGGACAGATCCCCGCGCGCGGCCGCCTCCAGCGTGATCTCCGAGAGCGGGCGCCCGGACAGTGCGGTGCAGTTCATCTGACCACCTTCAGATTCAGGGGCGGCGCGCCGGGCAGGCACTCGCCGCGCTCCACCGCCACCATGGCGACCACCTCGGCGTGGTAGCGCGCCTCGATAGCCTGCTCGGTGGAGGGATTCCGCACGGGGACAGGCCGCAGGCCCTTCGCGTGGCGGCCGGCGTTCGTGCCGAGTGCCCGATACATCTCCTTCGTCACCAGAGGGGCGATCGAGTAGAGCTCGAGGCAGGCGAGAGGGGGCAGGTCACGGCGGTGGATGAGAGCCGTGCCCTTCGCCTGCAGGCCGACGCCGATCCCCGAACCGGCCAGCCTGGCCGCCGTCAGGCCGATCATGCCGACGTCGATGGTCGCGCGCACGCGCACCAGCCGCGCGACGCAGCCTTCTTCCTCCAGCCCGGCGAGGATCTGCCGCAGCGCTTCGCCCACCGGCAGCCCCGACGTCGTCAGCCACAGCTTCGTCGCAAACGCCGGAGACACCCCCACGCAGACCTCGCGAGGGTCCACGCCCGGCCCGGCCTCACCGCGTTCGATGAGGCGGAAGTGGCTGGCCGCCGCCGCCCCGTCCGCCTGTCTCCGCAGCAGATCCTGCTGTGAGCGTTGCTGGCGGATGCCGGCCATCTCGGCGCGCCGGGCGGCTGTCACTTCGTGACCCGTTCCCGGCCCCTGATAGTCGTTGGGGTCGGTGATCTTCGACAGCACGTTCATCTGTTCGTCGAAGATGGCGGCCGTCTGCAGGTAGTCGCCGGCGACGCGCGCGCGGCCCATGGCGAGCACGCGCTCCGCCTCCTCGCGGAACCCCGTGCGCTCCAGGGCGCGGACCACGTCGAGGATCCCCAGGCCCCGCTCGTGGATGGCGTCCGCGGCCTCCAGCACGACCGTGGGGTCCAGCGGGGTCAGGTCTCTCGAGCCCTCCGCAAGCACGACCTCGGCGACGCGTTCGTCGGTAAAATCGGCGAGCCCCAACTCGCGATACACAGCTTGCACGGCCTTGGCGGCCCGCTCTCTGACTTCGTGCAGGCGGGCCTCGCCCACCGGCCGCAGCCCGCCGTCAACTCCCCAATCCCGCTGCAGGACGAGGTAGTCGTCGAGGTCCTCGCCGTTGAAGTTCGAGGGGCCGAACATGTTGTCGTAGCGGAGGATCGAGCCGAAGCCCGAGAAGATGAAGTCGGAGCCGGCGAGGAAGAGGGGCATGGTGTGCGCCGTGCGCCTCATGTCCGACTCGGACACCAGGGCGTCGTTGCCCGAGCACGACTCGAGGTCGCGGAGCATCACGAGCAGGTTCTCGGCGAGCAGCTCGCGCATGCCGCCCGGCACGGCGCCGACCACGCTGGCCGCGTCGATGCCGCCGTTCTGCACGCCCTGCGCGCCCATCGCCCGCGCGAGCGCCACGCAGCGGGACTCGAGGTGGCACATCGACTTGCCCTCGGCGGCGCCCATCAGAGCCTCCGCGCCGCCGCCGCTGGTGACTCTCATCTTGAAACCGCGAGAAGCGTAGGCCGAGCAGAGGAACGCCTTTGACCAGGGCGTGTCGTCGCCGTCCACGAACACCTG
>JBAXRL010000349.1:0-3936 GCA_037131205.1 Actinomycetes bacterium
AGGATAGTAAAAGGCCCGCGGACCGCAGCGGGCCGAAACCATGGGAGTATAGCACGGGTGGGGCAACCGCGCGGACTATGTCGTGAAGCGACGGAGCCCGCTCCGTGCCACGAGATCCCCCAGAGTGGAGAGCGTGAAGACCTTGCCGTCGAGCGCGAGGAGCAGGCGACGCATGTCCTCGCGTCGTATGCCGAAGCCGCGGCCGTCGATGCACGCGATGGTCTCGAAGCCGGGCCGACCACTCGCGATGCGCGCTTTGCTCTGCTCGACCAGATGAATGATGCGCGTGAACTTATCGCGCGCGGTGCCGTCATCGTTGGTGATCCTGGCCTCGATGACGACCGCCGGAGCGTACTCGTCCGGGATGATGAAGTCGGGCGCCTGATCGAATCCGGGGACTCGTTCGGCACGCTTGGTCTTTCGAAACGACAACCCACGAGCGAGCAGCGTGCTCTCGACGGCGCTCTCCATGAGGTCGCCGATGAGCTCCGACACTGAGTCACGATGACTGGCGAATGGCCTTCCGAGAAGGCGCTCGTACAGGAGCACAGCGTAGGGCACATGGAGATCGGCGGCTCGGCGGACCGAGGCCAGACCCTCGGCTGTGTCCACCTTGTCGAGCCTGTGCAATGCGTCGGGGGCTTTCTCCGTGACGCCATTCGCGATGCGGCGGCAGGCACACTCCACCATGGCGTCCATGCGCACCAGCGTTGCCGCCTTCTTGCCGCTCAGGCGAGCGAAGTACTCCGCGTCTGAGCGCACTTTGGCATCGAGAGCGCGTGCGTACCCTTGCGGGATGAGGACGCCGGAATCGGCGGCGGCCAGCTCCGCCCATTCGGGAGGAGACATGCCCAGGATGCAGCGCAGCACGACGACCGCCATGCTGTCGATGAGCAACGCATCCCAGACCGCGGCGGGGCGCAGCTCACGGAAACCACTGGTCGCCTTCTTGAGCACCTCGTAAGGGCCTATCCCGCTAGGTCTGCACGCACGGATACGCCCGTGGACACGTCGCGGATGCGGCCCCTCCCCGATTCCCACGTAGCTTGGCTACGAGGGAACCGTCTCGTGACCACCCCGCTCGGTCCACGAACGCCCCGCACACACATCCCTAGCGGGATAGGCCCTAAGCGGCTTGGAAGCGTGCGTACTCGACGAAGCTGGGACCCTGCGGAAGCACCAGGAACTGCGACTCGAGACTGCTGTAGACCGCGTCGACGTAGCTCTCGATATCGCGCTTCAGCTGCTCAGTCGTCGCGTCGTATGGCGGCTTCACGGGCATCCCTCAGAAGAGCGTCAAGGCCTGTGTGGAGGCAGGCTCGTCGGAGAGCGCCTTGAGAACAGTCGCGGGCCGCAGCGCCACCTCGAGCTCGCCGGCGAGACCCCGCAACGCGTCGCAGGCTGCCTCGAGGCGCTCCTCGATGCCCGCATCGCGAGCCCATGCGCCGCCCAGTCTACTGATCGCCAGTGCTGTCAGCCTGCCATTGGCCAGGCACCTGACATCGCCGGCGCTGACCCGCACGCCGCCTTCAGCCATGTGCACGCAGTCCGCGACGAGCAGCGCCGTGAGCTGCTCGTCGGACAGCGCCACAGGGACGGCGCCTGCGACTCGTCGGCACACGAAGACGCTGTCGAGGATCGATGAACCAGTGCCATTGATGTGCAGCGATGCGCCCATCTCGGCCGGCGCAGGCAGGACCGTGGTACATGTCATGCTCGCATCGAGGATGGCGACGATGAGGGGAGCATAGGCCATCAGGTCGTTGTGGTGATACGTGAACACGAAAGGCGCCCCCGGCTTGAGTGCGGCGGCGTACTTGCGGTACGTCAGAGACAGTCCGTCCGCGAACGCGCTCAACCCACGCCCCATGGTGACGTTGCCGGTGAGCTCATTGACGGAGCGCGTCGTTTCTGGCGCGAACTCCGCGTGAGCCCGCAGGCCGAGCCTCAGCCACACGTAGCAGAAGTCCATCAGCTCCGCGTATTGCACGTTGGCGTAGTAGGGCGGATCGGTGAAGACGCCGTCGAGCGACCGAGGGGCGATCTCGACGGCGGTGGCCGGAGCCGCCGAGAGCCATGCCTCTCGGCGCCCGCCGCTGGGGAACCCGTCGATGACTCGCGCTGAGATCTGCTCTCCCAGGATAGGGAGCCGGAGCGGCTTGCCGCCCACCCGCCGGCTCTCGAAGGGCTGGCGGCAGTACGCTTTTGCGCGCCGGTACTTCTCCACGAAATGCGAGAACCCCCCGGATCCGACTCGAGGGATGCCGAGGAGGTTGTTCTCGCACTGCACAAGGCCGACGGGGAAGCCATGCACCGAGAACACATCCTGGCACTTGAGCGCGTAGGTGTCGTAGCGGCAGAGCATGTTCTGATAGCGAAGTGAGTCTGAGAAGACCGTCAGAAGCGCTTCTCTGACGTCGACATCCGCGACACTCGTGATGCGTGCAAGAAGCGTGGAGAGCCCGAGGAGCTGCCTTTCGTTGAACATGTCGCGGTAGCGCCGGTACCCCCAACGTAGGAGCCGAGTCGTCTCGTCGCCCCCGGGTATCCGCTGGGGTGGGATCAACGGATCGCGGGCGGATCCGAAGGCCTGCTTCGCCCCCTCGAAAGACTCCAGGTCCGCCACACCTGGCGACTTGAAGAAGCGCCCGCGATGCGTGGGCTTGCAGTGGGCGCAATGGTACTCGATGGCCCACATCTTGTGGTGCGGCGGCTGGGAACGCGCGCCGGGATAGGCGATGTCGTGACCGCACTTCGTGCACTGCACGTGGCCTCGTCGCGCCGGACCCTCTGCGCCGACCGGTCCACCGCAGTGTGGGCACGGCGCGGCCTTCCCCGTGGCAGGTCGCTCATCGAGCTCGACAAGGCGAAGGCAGCTCGAGCAAGAGAACACCCATGTGGGATGGCGCACCGCCTCAGCCAGGAGGTAGCCGGGAAAGAGGAGAACGTCCTCGCCGCACTCTGGGCAATGCGCCAACTTCACCCAGAGGAAGTACTTGACCTGGGCCTCCTGACCGCATTCTTCGCAGGTCGTCTGGTAGTACCGCCCCATCTCCTTGCCGACGTCGGCGACAACGTCACGGGCGGCGGCCACGAACTGCTCATCGTCGATCGGCGAGAGCTCCTGCCGGACGATCCAATACGCCATGGGGTTCACGTCGGCGCCGACCACGTCGAAGCCCAGACGATTGGCTTCGATCAGAGGTGTACCCCCACCCATGAACGGGTCGGCGATGACGCCCCTGAGTCGATGTGAGTGGTAGAACGAATCGCGCAAGGGGACGCCGCCGTTGTATTCGGAGAGAAGGAGATTGCGGAACAGCGTGCCCGGCCGACGAGCGAACCACTTGTGCACGCCGATCACCGGCCGGTAGCTCTGCTGGATCTGCTTCTCCTGCAGGGCGAGGGCGGCCGCGAAGGCAGCGTCGAAGTCACGCTCAAGAGGCATTCTTGACGCCCCTCTTCGTTGCGGCCCGGAGACGGCAACTCGGACTCTGCGTTAGCAACATAGACGCGACCTCGCGAGGACCGGGGGCGCCGCCTGTCGGCGGCTGAGGTCTTGATTGTACGCGACAGGCCGGACGGTGTGGGCGACCAAGAAGCGAAGTATGGCTCCCAAACGCGCACTTCGGGCGCCGCGGAAGGCGGAGAACGGGAAGCGCGAAGCGCTCGCTCAGTTCTTCGCCGCCACCCAGTCGGCGCCCACGCCCACCTCCACTTCGAGCGCGGGGTCCATCTCGTAGGCGCCGCACATGGCGTCGCGCAGCAGGGGCACGCACTCCTCGACCTCGGCCGCGGGGCACTCGAGGACGAGCTCGTCGTGCACCTGGAGGACAAGCCGCGCGCCCAGCTTGCGCCGCGCGAGCTCGCGGCTCACCGTCACCATGGCCACCTTGATGATGTCGGCGGCCGTGCCCTGCAGCACGGTGTTGACCG
>JBAXRL010000350.1:0-3934 GCA_037131205.1 Actinomycetes bacterium
TGTACATCTACATGGACTATCTGGCGCGCCTCGGCGACGCGGTGCCGATGGGCAAGAAGGCGAACGGCGACGGCGCGGCCGCCGTCGAGGCCGCCGGAGCGCCTGCGTGACGGCGCTCACGCTCGCCGAGAAGATCCTCGCCGCGCACGCCGGCCTCGACGCGGTCGCGCCCGGGCAGATCGTCGTCTGCGACGTCGATGTGGCCATCGCTCAGGACGGCACCGGGCCGCTGGCCATCCAGCAGCTCGAGGAGCTCGGCGCAGCGTCCGTCAAGGCGCCGCTCTGCGTGTTCTTCATCGACCACGCCGCCCCGGCGCCGCGCCGCGAGCTGGCCAACGCGCAGCAGACGATCAGGGCCTTCTGCGCGTCCTCGGGCGCCACGCTCAGCGACGTCGAGATGGGCGTCTGCCACCAGAGGGTCGCCGAGAGCTACGCCAGGCCCGGCGACCTCGTCATCGGCGCCGACTCGCACACCTGCACGGCGGGCGCCCTCGGCGCCTTTGCGACCGGCATGGGCAGCACCGACGTGGCCGTCGGCATGGCCAGCGGCCAGACCTGGCTGCGCGTGCCGGAGACGTTTCGCATCGAGGTCTCAGGCGCGCTGCGCGACGGCGTCGAGGCCAAGGACCTCATGCTCGCCCTGATCGGCTCACTGGGCGCCGACGGCGCCACGTACAAGGCGCTCGAGTTCGGCGGGCCGGGCATCGACGCTCTGCCCATGCCCGGCCGCTTCACGCTCTGCAACATGGCCGTGGAGGCCGGCGCCAAGGCGGGCCTCATGCCGAGCGATGCGGCGACCCGCGAGTTTCTCGCCGGCGAGGGTCGCGAGGAGGCCTGGCGGCCGCTCGCCGCCGACCCCGGCGCCGCCTGCGAGCGCCTCGTCGCGCTCGACGCCGGGGCCATCGTCCCGATGGTGGCCAAGCCTCACACCGTGGACAACACCGCGCCTGCGGCCGCGCTCGCCGGCACGCGCGTCGACCAGGTGCTCATCGGCACCTGCACCAACGGCCGGCTCGCCGACCTGCGCGCGGCGGCGCGCATTCTGCGCGGGCGCCGCCGCGCCCCGCACACGCGTCTCATCGTCACGCCGGCCTCGCGGGCGGTGGCGCGCGCCGCCGCGGCCGAGGGCCTGTTCGACGTGTTCTGGCACGCCGGCGCCGTGATCACCAACCCCGGCTGCGGCGCCTGCGTCGGCATCCACGAGGGCGTCCTCGCCGACGGCGAGATCTGCCTCAGCACCGCCAACCGCAACTTCCACGGGCGCATGGGCAACCCCGAGGCGTCCATCTACCTGGGCTCGCCGGCCACCGCGGCCGCCACGGCCGTCACCGGCGAGATCACCGATCCCCGCGAACTACTCCAGGAAGGAGGACGTCATGGCTAAGCAGTACGACGCACCGCCGTCGCTGGTCATCGACCTCACCAAGCGCTATGTGGTCACCATCGGCACCGATCTGGGCGACATCGTCATCGAGCTCTTCGCCGACAAGGCGCCCGCCACGGTCAATAACTTCGTCTTCCTCGCCCGTGACGGCTACTACGACGGGGTCACGTTCCACCGCGTCATCAAGGGCTTCATGGCCCAGGGCGGCGACCCCACGGGCAGCGGCAGCGGCGGCCCCGGCTACCGCTTCGCCGATGAGATCCACCCCGCGCTCAAGCACGACCAGCCCGGCATCCTTTCAATGGCCAATGCGGGCCCCGGCACCAACGGTTCGCAGTTCTTCATCACGTATGGCGAGACGCCTCATCTGAACGGCAAGCACACCGTGTTCGGGCGTGTCATCGAGGGCATGGATGTCCTCGACGCGATCCCCGAGCGGGATCCCCAGCGCGCCCGCGAGCCGGGCGTGGCGATGAACAGCGTCACGGTCAGCGAGGAGGAATGGATCACGTGAGCGAGGAGCTGTTGCGCGGCAAGGCCTGGCTCTTCGGCGACGACATCTCCACCGACCACATCGCCCCGGGCCGCCTCTTCCACCTGCGCACCGACCTCCCCGAGCTGGCCAAGCACGTGCTCGAGGACGCGCGGCCTGAGTTTGCGGCGGCCATGGCGCCCGGCGACTTCGTCGTCGGCGGGCGTAACTTCGGCCTCGGCTCCAGCCGCGAGCACGCGCCGCGCATCATCAAGCTCGCCGGGGCGAGCGCGGTCCTCGCGCAGAGCTTTGCGCGCATCTTCTTTCGCAATGCCATCAACGTCGGCTTGCCTGTGCTGCAGTGCGACACGAGCGGCGTCGGCGAGCAGGACGACCTCGAGGTCGACCTCATCGCCGGCGAGGTGCGCGACCTCACGAGCGGCGCCGTCATCCCGTTCACGCCCCTGCCGCCGGTGATGGTGACCATTCTGAACGACGGCGGCCTGGTCGCGCACATCAAGCGGCACGGCGGCTTCGCGCTGCCTGAGGGCTGACCGGCCCCGCAGGGGCGCCATCAGCCCATCGACACCCGCGACCGCAGGAGTCACATGACCTACACAGTCACCCTGATCCCCGGCGACGGCACCGGCCCCGAGCTGGCCGCCGCCCTCGAGACCGTGCTCGCCGCGACCGGTGTGCCGATCCTGTGGGAGGTGCACGACGCCGGCCTGGGCGTGATGGAGGAGTACGGCACGCCGCTGCCGGAGCATGTCCTCGATTCCATCCGTCGCACCAGGGTGGCGATCAAGGGGCCGATCACCACCCCGGTCGGCGGCGGCTTCCGCAGCGTCAACGTGGCGCTGCGCAAGGAGCTCGACCTGTACGCGTGTCTGCGTCCCGCCAAGACGATGAAGGGCGTGCGCAGCCGCTTCGAGGATATCGACCTCGTCGTCGTCCGCGAGAACACCGAGGATCTCTACGCGGGCATCGAGCACATGGTCGGCGAGGACGCCGCGGAGAGCATCAAGATCATCACCCGCAAGGGCAGCGAGCGCATCGCGCGCTTCGCCTTCGAGTACGCGCGCACGCACGGCCGCCGCAAGGTCACCGCCGTGCACAAGGCCAATATCATGAAGTGCACCGACGGGCTCTTTCTGCGCGTCGCCGGCGAGGTGGCCGCGCGGTACCCGGACATCGAGTTCGAAGACCGCATCGTCGACAACATGTGCATGCAGCTCGTGCAGAAGCCGGAGCTCTACGACGTCCTCGTGCTGCCCAACCTGTACGGCGACATCGTCAGCGACCTGTGCGCCGGCCTCATCGGCGGCCTCGGGGTGGCCCCGGGGGCCAACTTCGGCGAGGACATCGCGGTGTTCGAGCCCGTCCATGGCAGCGCCCCCAGGTACGCCGGGCAGGACAAGGTCAACCCCATGGCGCTGCTGCGCTCGGGCGTCCTGCTGCTCGAGCACCTCGGCGAGGACGCCGCGGCGCGCCGCATGGAGGGCGCCATCGCGGCCATCGTGGCCGAGGGTAAGGACGTGACCTACGACCTCGGCGGCACGGCCGGCACCAGCGGCATGGCCGCCGCCATCGCCCGCCGCATCAACAGCTGAACAGGAGGCACCATGGAGGAGCAAGAGAAGCACATCAACCTGCACGCCACCCCCGAGATGATGGCCGGCGTCTACGCCAACTTCGCCAACATCAGCCACTCGGACTACGAGTTCTCGATCACCTTCGTGCGTCTCGACCACGAGAGCGCCGAGGGCGAGGAGATGCAGGGCGTCGTCGTGAGCCGTGTCAACCTCTCGGCGCGCTTCCTCAAGGAGCTGCTCGACGCCATGGTCGACAACTACAGCAAGTGGCAGGCCGCCGAGAACATCCGCGACCTGCCCGAAGCTCCCGGCCGGGCTTGACGCGCAGGGCGCCGGCGGCGCGGCGCGCGCTGACGGCGGCCGCGCCGTCAGGCGCACCCGCCGTTGAGCGGCGCGGCGCCCGTGAGCGGCCCGAGGGTGCGTGAGATTTAGGGCCTATCCCAATAGGTCTGCACGCACGGATGCGCCCGTGGACACGTCGCG
>JBAXRL010000351.1:0-3929 GCA_037131205.1 Actinomycetes bacterium
CCACGAGCTGCGCGTCCACCAGATCGAGCTCGAGATGCAGAACGAGGAGCTGCGCGGCGCCCAGCTTGAGCTGGAGGCGCAGCGCGCGAAGTACTTCGAGCTCTTCGACCTGGCGCCCGTGGGCTACCTCACCTTGAGCGACAAGGGCATCGTCGGCGACGCCAACCTCACGGCCGCGCGCCTGCTGGGCGTGGAGCGGCGGCTGCTCGTCGGGCAGCCGTTCAGCGCCTTCATCCACAAGCCCGGGAGGGAGGCGTACTACCTGTACCTGCGGGAGCTCCGCAACGCCGAGGATCTGCAGACCCGCGAGTTGCGGCTGCAGCCCGTCGGCGCCGAGCCGTTCTGGGGGCGCCTCGAAGGGCGGCCGCAGCGCGCCGCCCACGGCGAGACGCTCTCCTACCGGGTGACCTTCTCGGACGTCGATGCGCAGGTCGCGGCCGCGGAGAAGATCCGCCGCCTCAACGACGTCCTCGAAGAGCGCGTGCTCGCGCGCACCGCGGAGCTCGCCGAGAGCGAAGAAAAGTACCGCCTCGTCATCGAACGCGCCACCGACGGCATCGTCATCACCGGCGAGAGCACGCTCCTGTTCGTCAACGAGGCGTTCGCGCGGATGTCCGGCTACAGTCGGGAAGAGCTCGCGAACAGCCCGTTCCTCGAGATGATGCGGGAGGGGATGGTCCGGAAGGACCAACGGACCATGGTAGCGGACAGAGTACGGCGCCGGGTGGCCGGCGAGGACGTTCCGCCAACCATCGTCGAGATCGACCTCGTGCGCAAGGACGGGACGCGCTACTCCGTCGAGGTGAGCGCGGCCGAGATCGCGTTCCGAAACGCGCCGGCGGGCCTTGCGGTCGTGCGCGACGTCACGGCGCGCAAGCAGGCCGAGCGACTCCTCTCTGTTCAGTCGGAGATCCTTTCGATCCTCACCCCGCCGGTTCCCGTGGCGGAGACCGTCGAAGGCATCGTCGCCGCGCTCAAGCGGGCCACCGGCTTCGACGCCGTGGGGCTGCGCCTGCAGGAAGGCGACGACTATCCGTTCGTCAGCGCCGTGGGCTACTCCGACGAGTTCCTGCGCGCCGAGAACACCCTTGCCGTGCGCTACTCCGACGGCGGAGTGTGCCGGGAGGAGGACGGCACGATCAGCCTGGAGTGCACCTGCGGCCTCGTGCTCAGCGGTAAGACCGACCCCGGGAATCCTCTGTTCACCGCCGGCGGCAGCGCCTGGACCAACGACTCGCCGCCGTTTCTCGAGGCGCCCCCCGAGGAGGATCCCCGGCTGCATCCGCGCAACCGCTGCATCCACGTCGGCTTCCTCTCCATCGCTCTCGTCCCCCTGCGCGCCGGCGCGGAGATCCTCGGGCTGCTGCACCTCGCCGACCACCGCAAGGATCGCTTCACCCCCGAGTCGATCCGCTCCTTCGAGGGGATCGCCGCCGGCATCGGCGTCGCGCTCCTGCGCAAGCAGGCGGAGGAGGCGCTGCGCGAAAGCGAGGAGCGTTACCGGCGGCTGGCCGACAACGCCCCCGACATCATCTTCCGCTACGATCTCTCCCCGACGGTGCACCTGGCCTACATGAGCCCCGCCGTCGAGGCGATCACCGGCCACACGCCAGAGGAGCTCTACGCCGACCCGCGGGTCATGCTCGACATCGTGGACCCCCAGGACGTCGAGCAGATCAGGCGAGCGATCGAGTCTCCCCCCCTCCCGGACGAACCCATCCTCATGCGCTGGACCTGCAAGGACGACGTGATCCGCTGGATGGAAAGCCGGCTGCTGGCGGTGTGCGACGCTGACGGGCGTCTGGTGGCCGTTGAGGGCATCACCCGCGACATCAGCGCGCGCAAGCAGGCTGAGGAGGAGGTCCGGCAGCGGAACCAGGAGCTGCTGCGCTTGAACGAGGAACTGGTGGACGAGACCGCGGCCCTCGCCGAGGCCAACGCCACGATCACGCGCATCGCCGCCACGGATCATCTCACCGGCCTCGCCAACCGCGGCCATTTCTACGAGTCCCTGGAGCAGGCGATCTCGCTGGCGCGACGCCACGGGTATCCCCTGTCCCTCGTGAGCCTCGACCTCGACGGCCTCAAACGTGTCAACGACAGCGCCGGTCACGCGGCCGGCGACGAGGCGCTCGCGAGCTTCGCCGATCTGCTCGCCGCCCTGTGCCGCATCGAGGACCTGCCCGGCCGGCTCGGCGGCGACGAATTCAGCGTGCTGCTGCCGGGCATCGAGCAGAGCGGCGCGCTGGGGCTCGCCGAGCGGGTGCTGGCGGCGGTGCGCGCCTGCGAAGCCCTTGCGGCGCGCGGCGTCACGGTGAGCGCCGGGGTCGCGCAGTGGGCGCCGGGCGAGCTCCCCGACGACGTCCTGCGGCGCGCCGACGAGGCGCTCTACGCGGCCAAGCGCGGCGGCGGCGACACCGCGGTCAATGGTTGACGGCGACTCTCCGCCGGTCAACGTGGCCGGCAACCGCAGCCGGCCACGCGGCAACGCTTCGACGGGCTTTCCCCGGCGGCGGCGTCACGACTGACGCCGGCGAACCTTGGGCGTTCGCGGCCGCGGCCGGCGCGCAGCGACACGGGGCTCCCCCTTGCGCCGGGCGCACTGCGCCTGTGCTTCTGCCCCGAGCTGGTATAGCCTGTCGGGAGAATCCACGTCCACGACGGGCAGGGGCATAGAGATGACGACCGAGGAGCGCGCGCCGGAGCCGGCTGTCGGGGACGCTCAAGGGCTGCGGTGGTTCGAACGGCTGTTCCGCCACAACCCGGCCCCGATGGCGGTGAGCAGCCTGCCGGAGAGCCGCTTCATCGACGTCAACGAGGCCTTCCTTGACGCCCTCGGCTTCACGCGCGACGAGGTTCTCGGCCACACCGTCGAGGAGCTGGATCTCCTCGTCGAGCCGCGGCAGCAGCGCGCGGCGGCGGCGCGGCTGCAGGCGCAGGGCCGCGTCAGGGACCACGAGCTCAGGGTCCGGCGCAAGGAAGGCGCCGTCCTCGACGGCTTCTTTTCCGGCGAGATCATCGAGGACTCGGGGCAGCAGTACCTTCTCACCGTCATCATCGACCAGACGGAGCGCAAGGAGGCGGAGGCGGCGTTGCGCGAGAGCGCAGCGAAATACCGCATGGTGGCGGACTTCGCCTACGACTGGGAAGCGTGGCGGGCGCCCGACGGCACGTATCGCTACGTCTCCCCCTCCTGCGTACGCATCACCGGGCATGCGGCAGCCGAGTTCCTGGCTCATCCGAACCTCGTGGTGCAGATCACGCATCCCGACGACTGGTCAAAGGTCGTCGAGCATTTCCTGGCGGGCGATCACGAAGCCCGCGAAAGGGATCTGGAGCTCGATTTTCGCATCCTCACGCCGAGCGGCGAGATCCGCTGGATCAGCCATCGATGCACCGCCGTGTACGCTGAAGGCGGACAGTGGCTGGGCCGCCGCGAGAGCAATCGCGACGTCACCGAGCGCAAGCGGGTGGAGGATGCATTGCGCGCCAGCGAGGAACAGCTCGACTGCGCCGTCGAAGGCTCCGGCGTCGGGCTCTGGGACTGGCAGGTGCAGAGCGGAGAAGAGGTGTTCAACGAGCGCTGGGCCGAGACCGTCGGCTACACGCTGGCCGAGCTCTCCCCGACCTCCATTGAGACATGGAGGGGTTTCTGCCACCCCGAGGACCTGCAACGCGCCGACGAGCTCCTCGAAGAGCACTTCTCCGGGCAGTCGGAAATCTACGCGTGTGAGACGCGCATGCGCCACAAGGACGGCCACTGGGTGTGGGTGCTGGACCGGGGCAAGGTCTCGCGGTGGGGCAGTGACAGGCGCCCGCTCAGAATGATCGGCACGCAGCTCGACATCAGCGCGCGCAAGCAGGCCGAGGCGGAGATCCGCCGCCTCAACGACGTCCTCGAAGAGCGGGTGCTGGCGCGCACCGCGGAG
>JBAXRL010000352.1:0-3918 GCA_037131205.1 Actinomycetes bacterium
TAGAAGTACTTGAAGACGAGGTAGGCGATCGGCCCGCTGAGCACGCCGATGAGGCCGCCGACCAGATACTGGTCGCCGTTCGTGAACAGCGCGAACACGGCGATGGCGATGGGGATGGCGACCCAGATCGTGAGCGCCCACGTAGGCAGCGGAACACGGAACGGCCGCGGCGCGTTGGGCTCTTTGACGCGCAGCACGATAGCGGCGATGAACACGAGGATGTAGGCGAACATCAGCAGGAAGACGTCCATCACGATGAGCGCCACGAAATCGCGCGAGATCAGCGCGCAGTTGACGAGGCCCATGATCAGGATGGCGACCCACGGCGTACCGTACCTGGCGCTCGTCCTGCCGAAGAAACGGAAGAGCAGGCGGTCGCGCGAGATCTGGAACGGCGGCCGCGCGCCGGTGGCCAGGTACCCGGCGTACAGGCCGATGTTGGAGGCGATCGCCGAGGCGAAGATGAGCCAGCCGAGAAACGCTCCGCCGACGATCTTGGCCGCCACGATGTAGTCGGTGCCCCCCGAGCTCGCGTCCGACACCATGTCGGCCCAGCTGCCGGCGCCGCCGGCGCGGATGAGCGCCGCGACCGTGACGAAGTAGGTCACGATGACGATGGGAGTCCCGACCATCAGGGCCTTCGGGATGACTTTCTGCGGATTCTCGATCTCACCGGCCAGCGTACTCATCGACTCCCAGCCGGCGTACATCCACATCATGACGGCCAGGCCGAGGTTCATGCTCTCGACGACGTTCTGGCCCGCCGGCATGAACGGGCTGAACACCTCGCCGGTCCCTCGCAGAAACCCCAGGACGACGAACAGCACGAATGGGACCATCACGACGATCTGGATGACGATGAGCGCCCAGCCCGTGATCTCGAGGCCGCGGATGTTGATGTAGGTGAACACCGCG
The DNA here is from genome assembly GCA_037131205.1 of Actinomycetes bacterium. Lineage (GTDB taxonomy): Bacteria > Actinomycetota > Thermoleophilia > UBA2241 > UBA2241 > CAIXSE01. Next base: position 916 of record JBAXRL010000352.1, read on the forward strand.
ATGATGGCCACGCCCACGAGCCAGCGCTGCAGATTGGAGATGTCGAGCTGGCTCTGGATGTAGCCGAGAGCCAGCGCCACGTACACGGCGGAGTCGATGAACACCGACAGACTCCACCACCAGCCGCTCTGGAAGCTCCAGTACTCACCCATCGCGCGCCGCACCCAGCGGTACGAACCGCCGGCCTCGGGGATCATGGAGCCCATCTCGGAGGCCACGAACGCCATGGGCACGCTCCACAAAAACGGGAGCACCACGATCATCAGGAGCGTGAGGCCCGGCCCGGACGACGAGACCACGTCCTCCATGCCGAACGAGCCCGAGCAGGTGAGCGTGAACACCACGACGACCGCGGTGAACAGGCGCATCCTGATGCGTTTCAGACCCTCATTGCGCAACATCTCTGTCATGCGGACCCCCCCGAACAGGATTGCGCACCTTCTAGGCGAGCGCCTCCGGTGCAAGCTTCCACAGGTCGATGCCGAGCTTGTCGTTCTCGCCGTAGTCTATCGGAATGTCCACGACCACGGGGCCACTGCTTGCGAGAGCCTTGGCGAGGATGGCCGGCAGGTCGCCGGCGCGCTCCACGCGCACGCCGTCGATGCCAAAAGCGTGGGCCAGGCCTACGAGGTCCGGATTGTCGAAGCGCGTGCCGGCGACGTGGCCGAACTTGCGCCGCTGGTGCATCTCGATGAGGCCGTAGCCCTCGTCTCTCCACACGAGGATGACGAAGGGCAGCCTGAGCCGCTTGGCGGTCTCAAGCTCCTGCACGTTCATCAGAAAGCCGCCGTCGCCGGTGATGCACACGACCTTGCCGCGGCCACGGCCCACGAGGGCCGCGGCCATGGCCGCCGGCAGCCCGAAGCCCATAGCCGCGAACCCGTTGCTGATGAGCACCGTGTTGGGCTCGCGCGCCTCCCAGAAGCGCGCCACCCAGAGCTTGTGGGCGCCGACGTCCGAGACCAGGACGTCTTTCGGCGCCAGGGCCGCGCGCAGGTCGCGGAGCACGCGCTGCGGCTTGACCGGCAGGTCGTCGTCCGAGCCGGTGTCGAGCAGCGCCGAGAAAGCCCGCCGATAGGGCTTGGTCTGGGGATGCGCGACCTCCTTGCCCTGCACCAGCCCGGCGAGCTGGTACAGGATGCGGCTGAGATCGCCGATGAGTTGCACCTCGGGCACGTAGTGAGCGTCGATCTCCGGCGGCACCGTGTCGATGCAGACGATCTTCTGACGCCCGTCGGGGTTCCACGCCGAGGGCGGCCACTCGATCATGTCGTAGCCGACGCAGACCACGAGGTCGGCGCGCCCCATGATCCCCTGCGGGTAGTTCTGGGCGCGCAGGCCGGCGGTGAACAGAAAATGGTCGGAGGCGGCGTCGACCACGCCCTTGCCCATGAACGTGGTGATGACGTGCAACCCGGTCTCTTCGCAGAAGGCGCGCAGCGCCTGGGACGCGCGCTGACGCACGACGCCGTTGCCGACGAGCATCACCGGGGTCTCCGCAGCCTGCAGCGCCTCGACGGCGCGCAGCAGGCTCACAGGATCGGCCTCGGCGAGCGTCTCGGGGCCGGGCTGCATGGGCCGCCCGACGATGCTCGTGCCCATGACGTCGGCGGGGAGCTCCAGGTGCGTAGCTCCCGGCTTCTCGGCGGCGGCGGTGCTGAACGCCTTGCGCACCGCCTCGCTGATCATGCGCGGGTCGTGGACGCGGGCGTTCCACTTGGTCATCGGGCGCAGCATATCGACGGTGTCGATGAACTGGTGCGTCTCCCTGTGCATGCCGACGAGGTCGATCTGACCGGTGAGCGCGACGAGCGGCGCGTTGTCGAGGTTGGCGTCGCCGATGCCGGTCGCCAGATTGGTGGCCCCAGGCCCGAGGGTCGCGAGGCAGACGCCCGGGTCGCCGGTGAGTCGGCCGTAGGCGTCGGCCATGAAAGCGGCGCCCTGCTCGTGGCGCGTGGGGACGAAGGTGATGCGCGCCGACCGGTCGAGGGCCTCGTTGAGGTCGAGGGTCTCCTCGCCGGGGATGCCGAAGACGTACTCGACGCCCTCGCTCTCGAGGCACTCGACGAAGAGCTCGGCGGCAAGACGGGGTGCGTCCTCGGTGGTCACGCGGGGAAAGACGGGTTTTGGCCTGCGACCCATTACCGGGCGGAGTCTAGCAGAGCGAGGCGGGCGGGACTCCCCGCAGGATGGAGTATGGCAGGATCCCTGTCAGGCCGGGTCGGCGGGGCGGGCGGCGCGCGGCCGTCTTTTGGCCGGCCGCGCCGCGCGCGCCTGGCCGTCACTGGCGAAGGCGTCGAGATCGAGGTACGTGGGCCAGGGGAGCGCCGGCAGAAAGCCGGCCGCAAGGCCGATCATGCCGGCGTTGTCGGTGCACAGGCTGAGCGGCGGCAGCGCAAGCTGCAGGCCCTCAGCCGCACAGCGCTCGGCGAGCACCCTGCGCAGGCCGGAGTTGGCGGCTACGCCGCCGGCGATGGCGACGCTGTGCAGGCCCTCGGCGGCGGCGCACGCCAGCGTCTTCTCCACCAGCTGGCTGACGATCGCGGCCTGATATGAGGCGGCGATATCGGCGCGGTGCGCCTCCACCTCCGCCTCGTCGCGGCCGCGCAGGTCGTAGAGCAGGGCCGTCTTGAGGCCGCTGAAGCTGAAGTCGCGGCCGCGGGGCACGGCCCGCGGAAAGCGCGCGAAGCGCGCCTCGCCGGCGGCGGCCAGATGGTCCAGCTCCTGACCGCCCGGGTAACCTAGCCCGAGCAGACGCGCGCCCTTGTCGAAGGCCTCGCCGGCGGCGTCGTCCATGGTCCGCGCCGCGACGCGGTAGGCGACGCCCTCTTCGACCACGGCCAGCAGCGTGTGCCCGCCGCTGGCCACGAGGCAGACGAACGGCGCCTCCACGCCGAGGGCGTAGTTGGCGGCGATATGCCCCTGGATGTGGTTCACCGGGATCAGCGGCAGGCGGCGGCGGTAGGCGATGGCTTTGGCCGCCGCCAGCCCCACGAGCAGCGC
>JBAXRL010000353.1:0-3903 GCA_037131205.1 Actinomycetes bacterium
GCGGCGCGCACGCCGGGCAGGGACACGGGGGCCATCGACAGGCTGGTGACACCCAGACCCGTCAGCACCAGCGCCATCAGCGGGTCACTGGCAGACTCGCCGCACACACCGACAGGCTTGTTCGCCGCGGCGCCGGCCGCGGCGGCCATCCGCACCAGCTCGAGCACGGCGGGCTGCCAGGGATCGAGCAGGTCGGCCAGCTCGCCGAGCGTCCTGTCGGCCGCCATCGCGTACTGGGCCAGATCGTTGGTGCCCAGACTGAAGAAGTCGCACACGGCGGCCAGCGAGCAGGCCCGCAGGGCCGCAGCGGGAACCTCGACCATGACACCGGCCATCCCAAGGCCGTACTCGTGGGCCTGTGCGGCAAACGCCTCCGCTTCGCCGGCGGTCGACACCATGGGCGCCATGACCCACACGTCGGCGCGGCTGCCGCCGGCGGCGTCCGCCAGTGCCGCGAGCTGCGTGGCCAGCAGCTCCGGAAGCCGGCGCGCCGTGCGCAGGCCACGGACGCCGAGCGCGGGATTGGGTTCGGCGGATTGCGTCGCGAAGCGCAGCGGCTTGTCCGCGCCGGCGTCGAGCGTACGTACCACGACCTCGCGACCGGCGAAGGCGTCGAACACGCTGCGGTAGACTTCGCGTTGCTCGGCTTGGCTCGGCGCCTCTGCCCGGTCGAGAAACAGGAGCTCGGTGCGCAAGAGTCCCACGCCCTCGGAGTCTGCGGCAGCGGCCGCGTCGGTCTCGCGCGCGGTGCCGAGGTTGACGAGCAGCTTCACCGGATGACCGTCGGCGGTGCGTCCGGGACCGGAGGCGCGGGCCGCAGCCGCGCGCCGAAGATCCTCTGCCTTCATGGCCGCCTCGATGAGAACGTCGGCCGGCGCCACCGTGACCTGGCCGGCGCGACCGTCGACGAGCACGGTGATCCCGTCCGTCAGAGCGCCGGCGCCGCGGCAGGCGACGACGGCGGGCACCCCGAGCGCCCTGGCGAGGATCGCGGTGTGGCTCGTCGGGCTCCCCTCCTCCGTAACGATCGCGAGCACGCGGCTGGGGTCGAGCGTCGCCGCGTCGGCCGGCGCCAGATCGGAAGCGATCAGGACGTAGGGAAAGTCGCGCACGGGCAGCCCCGGCATGGGCAGGCCCAGGAGGTGGGCGACCACCCGGTCGCGAAGGTCATCGAGGTCGGCGGCGCGCTCCGCCATGTATCCGCCGAGGCCCTCGAGCCGCGCGCGGAACTCGGCCAGGGCATCGCTCACGGCTCGCGGACCCGCCACTCCGGCTTCGATCCGCTCGACGACCTTCGTGGCGAGCACCGGGTCGCGAGCCATCATGGCCTGGGCGAGGAGCACGTCGGCCGCAGCGCCCGATGCCGTCGCCCCACGGGCCTCCAGGTCGCCGGCAACGGCCTCCAGAGCCGCCTTCGCCGCCGCGGCTTCTTCGTCTTTGGCGCCGATGGGTTCACTCGCCTCGGGCACGGACGGAGCGGGAGCCATCACGGCCACCGGCCCGGCGGCCACGCCGGGACTCACGGCGATGCCGCTGAGAATCGGAGTCATCGCCCTCATCCTGCCTCGCTGTCGAGGTCCGAAGCGACGAGCGCGGCCAGCTCGTCGAGCGCCGCCTCGGCGCCTTCGCCGCTCGCCGAGAGGATGACCTCGTCTCCGCAGGCCGCCCCCAAACCGATCACCGAGAGGATGCTGCGGGCGTCGACCGGGTCGGCCCCATCCTTCGCTACCGTCACCGGAACGCTCTGGCGGCTCGCGGCCTGCACGAACAGTGCTGCCGGTCGCGCGTGCAGCCCCACTCGAGAACCCACTCTGACGCGACGCTCAGTCATCTCCGCCTCCTTGCGCTGTCGGTCGGTGTGCCGGGTCGCTCACTGTGGCCCCGGACCAGTGGGCCGGAGCGTCGCCGCCGGGCCGCCGGCCGTCGCCGCCGGGCCGCCGGCCGTCGCTGCCGGGCTCTCGAGGTCGGCGACGGAGCCCCTGCGGCGCCCGATGTGCTTCGCCACCACCACGCAGGCGGCGCTCAGGACGATCCCGGCGGCGATCGCGGCGACCCAGAGGAGCGGATTGCCGATCAGCGGCAGCACCCAGATGCCCCCGTGGGGAGCCCTCGAGGTGGCTCCGAACGCCATGGAGAGAGCTCCGGCAAGTGCGCTGCCGGCCATCGCCGAGGGAATCACCCGCAAGGGGTCGGCCGCGGCGAACGGGATGGCGCCCTCCGTGATGAACGAGGCTCCGAGCAGCCAGGCGGCCTCACCCGCGCGGCGCTCCGCGCGCGTGAAGAGCGTCGGCCGAAGAACGGTAGCGAGCGCCATCGCGATGGGCGGCGTCATGCCGGCGGCCATCACGGCCGCCATGACCTTGATGTCTCCGCCGGCGAGGCTCGCGAGCCCGAAGGTGTAGGCGACCTTGTTGAGCGGTCCGCCCAAGTCGGAGGCCATCATGAGCCCGAGCAGCGCCCCCAGAAGGACCGCGTTGGCGCCGGAGAGCCCGGCGAGCCAGTCGGTCAGCGCCGTCTGCAGCGCGGCGACAGGAGGGCCGATCACGAGCAGCATCAACGCGCCCATGATCAAGGTCGAGATGACGGGGATGACCACCACCGTCATGATCCCCGCGATCGCCCGCGGGACCTTCGGCTTGCTCAGCAGCACGACGACGCCGCCGGCGAGCAGGCCACCGACGAGGGCGCCGAGGAAGCCGGCGCCGATGGCGCCGGCCAGCAGACCGGAGACGATGCCCGGCACGAGGCCGGGGCGATCGGCGATGGCGTAGGCGATGAATCCGGCGAGGATCGGCGCCAGCATCACAAAGGCGGTCGTCCCGATCTTGAACATGAGTCCGGCAAGCCCGGTCTGCGCGAAGATCCGGGAGATGTCGGCGACGCCGGCGTACGTGTGGCCCTGGTACGTCCCGCCGTTCACCCTGGAAGCGATCTCGGCGCCGCCCAGCATGTAGGAGAGGGCGATGAGGATGCCGCCGGCGGCGACGAACGGGATCATGTAGCTGACGCCGGTCATCAGCCACTGCCGGAGGTGCGTTCCGAACCCGGCCTGGCGGTCGACCCTGGTGGCCGGCGCGGGCGGCTCGGCGGCGGCGACGGCGTCCTTCCCGGCAGGATCCGCCGGGGCGCTCTTCGCGGCACTCGACCGTGCGGCCGCGACGGCCTGGGCCACAAGGCCGGCAGCGTCCTGGATGCCCTGCTTGACGCCGGTGTCGATGATCGGCTTGCCGGCGAAGCGCTCGCGCCCGCGCACGTCGATGTCGGCGGCGAAGATGACGGCGTCGGCCCGCGCGATGTCCTCATCGCTCAGCGGAGTCGCGCCTGCGGCGCCCTGAGTCTCGACCTTGATCTCGTGCCCCGCGGCCCTGGCGGCCTCCTCGATCGCCTCGGCGGCCATGTACGTGTGCGCGATCCCGGTGGGACACGCGGTGACCGCAACGAGCCTCACTGTCCCAGCACCTCCTTGTTCACGAGGTCGACGACGTCCTGGGGCACGACTGCAGCCCGCAGCGCGTCTTTGAAGCTCGCGTGCACCAGGCGGCGTGCCAGCGCCGCGAGGATGCTCAGGTGGTCCGCGTCCGAGCCCTCCGGCGCGGCGATCAGGAAGATGAGGTCGGCGGGCCCGTCGGGAGCGCCGTAGTCCACGCCCTCGGCGCTCCGTCCGAAGGCCAGGCTGGGCTCCGTGACGTGCGCCGAGCGAGCGTGCGGGATGCCGATCCCACCCTCGATCCCCGTCGGCATCTGGGCCTCCCGGGCACGCACGTCGGCGAGGAAGCCTTCGAGGTCCGTCACGCGCCCGCTGCCGGCCAGCAAGCCGGCAAGCCGGCGCGTGGTCGTGTCCTTGTCCCCGGTCGTCAGCAGGAGATCGACCAGCTCGGTCGTGATGAGGTCTGACATCGTCAA
>JBAXRL010000354.1:0-3886 GCA_037131205.1 Actinomycetes bacterium
CCGAGATCCTGGGGAAGGCGGTGCCGGAGGAGAGGCGCGGGTTCGATGCGGTGATCGGGAACCCGCCGTATCTGAAGATCGAACACGTCGAACGCCGGGACCGCGACTACTACTCCCGCTCCTACGCGACCCTCTCGCGTCGCTTCGACGTGTACGGGCTCTTCCTCGAGAGGGCAGTGATGCTCCTGCGTGAGCGAGGTGAGTTCGGCATGATCATCCCGTCAACCATGCTGAACAACCTGACGTTCGCACCACTTCGGAAGATGCTGCTGGACAAGACCTGGCTGAGAAGTGTCGTCAATCTTGGAGGCCGCGTCTTTGCGAACGCCAACAACGACACGGTGATCTTGCTCTGGCGTGCTGGTGCCCAAGTGGATGGAGCGACTGAAGTGATCGATGTCCCTACTTACGGGCGTAGTCTCCAAGGGACGGTTAGCCTCGGCGTCCGCGATTTCGTGGCGCGAGCGGCTGCGCCCGGCTACGAACTCGAACTCCGTGTGACGGATGAGGTTGCAGTGGTGATATCGAAGATGACGGACGGCAACCCCGTGATCGGCGACTCTTGCGCGTGTTTCCAAGGTTTTGTCACTGGTGGCAACGACGCGTACCTCGTCGATGACGCAACCATTGCAGGCGAGGGTCTGGAGCGCGATCGATGTCGCCTTGCGGTGTTCGGAGACGAGATCGCTCGCTATGGTTTGCCCACTCCGCGAACGCACGTCATCTATCTGACTCGTGACGCCGACTTGGGTGACTGGCCTCACATCCAGCAGCATCTTGAACCCTTCAAGTCGAGGCTTGAGAAGAAGCGAGAGGTTCAGATGGGGCGGCAGCCGTGGTACGCCCTGCACTGGCCGAGGGTCGAAGCCAACTTCGAGCGGCCTGAGAAGATCCTCGTGCAGGCTATCCGCAACCTCTCGCTCGCACGGCGGGTGGTGGCAACGGTGGACCGCGAGCGGCTGTATGCGGACCACACGCTGAACGTACTCTACGCAACGGACAACCGCGTCGACCTCCGGGCTGTTCTGGCCGTGCTCAACTCGACGCTCGTGAACTGGTACTTTCGCAAGAAGCACATCGACATCAACATCAAGGGGCTGTATCTCATCGCGGTGCCACTTCCTCGGGATCTCGTCGATTCAACACCTCGGTCGCAATCCGGAGTCGACCTGGCCACACTCGCAGACTGCCTTCTCAACCTGAGACTCCAGTGCTTGAGTGCGCGGTCTGGAGAAGAGACTGCCCGTATTCAGAGGGAGGCCGACGTCGTGGATCGTCAGATCGATCGCCTCGTCTACGATCTCTACGGCATCACTGACGATGAGATTGCCCTCGTCGAGGCAGGCGTGTCGCCCGCCTGAGACGAGACCAAGAACCTCGTCAAGATGAGCGCTCACGAGCCACCGCCGCTCGGCGCACGGCATTCTTGCTCGAGCGTGAGATTCAGCGGCTACCGGGGTGTACCGCCGCACGAGTGAACACCAGGGCCGGCGGCGGTATTCAGTCGGGATGGGGATATACAAGGTCGTTCGATGACTACTCAGATGCGATCCAGTTGTCCCATCCGCCGTCGCCGTCGAGCCATCCAAGCAGCTGGTTTGACCAGTCCTGGGCGGGCTCCGGAGAGTCCTCGTCGCCGTCCGCATTGGGCCAGGCGAATGGGTCAGCACCGTATGCCCAGAACACTTGGTACTTCAAGAGGTGTTCTGCGGTGAGTACGAATCTGGGCGGCGCGGGCAGCCGTCGTTCGGAGTCGCTCCAGATCGCCGGGCAATCTGCTGCATTGGCTAGAGTTGCGATGAATGACCACTCGGCTCCAGTCTTCTCGCACAGGTCCTCCAGCTTCCGAATGTCGGCATCCTTGAGCCCGTGCGCAGACCGCTTGCATTCTCCGATGGCCATTTCGCCCGTGGTGAAGACCAGCACTACATCGGCTTCGCCCATCGGCTTGCCCGTCTCCTCACTGTAGAAGTCAACACCCGGATAGGCGCCAAAGAGTCTCGCCGGTTTGTCTCCGACCGCGCGGAACACCTCGCAGAAGTAGCGCATTGCGAGCAAGTGCACGAGCGCATCCCAGCGTGTCACCTGAGCGAGCAATTCGCTGGCCCGGTAGTGGAAGACAAGCTGGTCAGCTGGATAGGGGCGGTCGACGGAGTTACCGCAACCGCGACATACCGGCGCCTGGGACAGCTCCCCCATGGCCCGCCAAGAGGTGGCGCCACAGCGGTCGCACCGGACCTCGACGCCCCTAACGACAAGCCCGACGTCCTCTGCCCAGGCAAGCCACCTCTCAGTGAGGCGGCGGTCTCGGAAGACTCCACGGTTCTTGAGCCTGCTGTAGGTCAGGAGTTGCCCGTCCTCTGTCTCGCCTCGACAAACGAGTAGGTCGTCAATCTCGCTCGACAGGGTGGTAGATGGGTGCTCGCTTGCTCCGACGCGTCCAGTGACCCTACGGAGTTCCTTGCGGAACCACGACATGCCCTCTCGCTCGCAAAGGCGATTCAGCTCGGCGATGAGTCGGGCGTCCAGAACAGGTATGAGTGCATGGAGTGAACCAAGCCGTCGAAGTAGCGAAGCGGCCGCTCGGCCAGGAGGGCTCGGTTGCACGCGGAGTCCCTTGTCGTGCGCGAGCGATGATAGGACGGTCCAGCCCGAAGGCCAGCTGATCCTCGCGAGGTCATCCGGTTTGCTGGCATTCGTCTCCCAGCAGCCTCCCCTTGGCCCTGGCATGGCCCCGGTGCGCCGCTGCATCCACTTGCTGGGTGGGAGAGCCCTGTTGCGAGGACGGATGCGCACTTTCAGGTGATAGAAGTCCCTCGGGGTGGGTCCGATAGGGAATGCTTCACGATCCGCGGGACTCCATGCAGCTGCGGTAGCCTCGCCATCAGTGAACGTGGCAACGTCGGTGCTACTGCGACCGGGCATGCCGGGTGACTGGAGAACGTCGGCGGGCGACATGACATCGCTGATGTCGGGCGATGACTGGGCGACTTCCTCAAGTTTCCCTCTGGAAACAGACGCGCTCACAAGCGCGAGACGAAGGGCTATGGGGCCCCAGGATGTGAGGGCTGTGACCTTCTTCCAAGCATCCAGAACGGCCGGAACGTCGGCCGTTGTAGGAATGGCCAGCGGGAGTCCTGACGGAAGACCGTGCGCTGCGCGGAGGTTCCAGATGAGACATAGGTCCTCGACGCTGCCAGGTTCATACAACACCACGATGTTCGGCCCAATGCGCTCGGCATCGTTCGCCTGATGAGGAAGCAGCGGGGTCGTTTCGGATAGCGGGGTGTTCCAGGATGCCTGAGACAGGTTCAGTTCGAAAGCGGACAATGAAGTGGGTACAAGGGTCGCCGGGTCCCGAAGACGCGCCAGCAGGTCCTCGGCACTCGGGTTCTCAACGATTGGAGATTCCACGCGAATGAGGTCTGCGAACTCAAGCTCCGGAAGGAATCCGTTGCCTCGAACTGCTTCCGCATCTGGGTGGCTGGGGAGCAGTCCGAGACAGCCGGCGTATGCGATGAACCAAGGGCTGTCTTCGCTGGGCCGAGCCGCCTGTACTGACTTGTACCAGTCTGCTTGCTTCCCCCTCGCGTGGATCACCTTCAAGATGAAGTTACCACCCGGCCGACCCTCCCGAAGCACGTGTGAGTAGAAGTTCATCACTACTCCGTCGTGTGTCACCAGGTCGTTGGAGCAGACATACTCGACGTCGCAGCTTCTCAGGTAGTCGTCCCAAGGAGGAGCGAGTCGCATCTCACCACTGGTCGCCGGAATGAGCGGGTTGAGCGCTCCTGCCCAGCGCTGGCAGCAGTGCTCGATGGCGAGTGCTCCATCGCCGAGAGAGGACTTGTCGACCAGCATGGCCTCTAGAGGCGGTCCTAGTAGC
>JBAXRL010000355.1:0-3879 GCA_037131205.1 Actinomycetes bacterium
CGGCTGCTCATCGCCGTGTCGACTCCGCTGGTGATCGCGGGCGTGCTCGTATGGCAGATGGCGTGACGTCGCGAGGGCGCGCGAACGTCAGCCGGGTCCAGAAAGGGGGATGGGCCGCGACGACTGTGGTTCAGTCGTCGCGGCCCATGTGGGGCCAGCGGCTCCCGGGCGCAGGAGGTACACCGCCCGGGCAGGTGGAACCTCCGACTCGGTGGGGGCGCACCGTACTGCAGTCGAGTCCCGACGACTGGGGGGGCAGCCGTCGTTGCCGTTGTATGGCTTGATGGCATTCTGCGACCCGAATATGAAGTGCGTGTTGCGCCGGCGTTGAGGAAGATGTCGCCGTCCTTGCGGGGCGTTCCGTCTCCTGGGGCTCGTCGATCTCGGGCGCGCTCCCCGCGGCAGCATTGGCGACTCCGGACGCACGAGGGACCGGCGGGTCAGGGCGTGAACGCGAAGCCCCCGTCGTTGAACAGGCGCACGCACGCGGCCACGACACCGACGTCGTACCTGGCCCCCGCGTGCGTCTTGAGCTCCGCCAGGACGGCCTCCGTGCCCAACGCGGCGCGGTAGGGGCGGTGCGACGACATCGCCGCGGCCACGTCCGCCACCGCCAGGATCCGCGCCTCCAGGAGGATCTGCGGCCCGACGAGCCCCCGCGGGTAGCCGGAGCCGTCGGCCCGCTCGTGATGCTGCAGCACCATCTCGGCCACCGGGGGCCCGAACTCGATGCTCTCGATGATGTCGTAGCCGGCGCGCACGTGCTGCCTGATGAGGTTGAGCTCCGCCTCGTTGAGCCTGCCCGGCTTGGCCAGGATCTCCGCCGGCACGGACATCTTCCCGATGTCGTGGATGAGGGCGGCGAGACGCACGGCAGCCAGGTCTTCGCCCTCCAGGCCCATCTCGCGAGCGATCGCCGCGGCCAGCTCCGCCACGCGGCGCTCGTGCTTGGCCGTGTACGGGTCTCGCGAGCGCATCACGTGGCCGATGGCCAGCACGGCGCCTTCCACGGTGCGCCCCAGGCGCGCCTCCCGGCTCGGGATCCCCCCCGCGCGGCCGGCCGGCGCCCTGTCCGCCGCGCTCACCGCGTCTTGCACCGTGGCCGCGACCAGCTCGGCGGCGAAGTCCACAGACCCCAGGTACTGCAGCGTCACGCCGCGGCCGATGGACGCGTGGTCGCCGGGGGCGAGCAGTCTCTCCGCGACCCGCCGCCCTCCTACCATGATCCCGTTCGTGCTGCCGAGGTCCTTGATGAGGCAGGCGTCGCCGCGCCGCTCGAAGGAGGCATGGCGGCGCGAGATCGCCTCGGCCGGCACCACGATGTCGTTGTCGGAGTCGCGCCCCAAGGTCAGCTTGTCCCCCCCCGAGGGGGAACTCCCGCGACCATTCCGGGGTGCTCACCGCGACGCGCGGGGGCAGGTTTGGCGGGAGGACGACCGTGCTTCCCGGCCCCGTGTGGACCTTTGCGGTCACGCCGAGGGCGGCCGCCCGAGCGCGCGAAGTGGGGCGTGCGGGCCCTGGGTGAAAGCGCAGGTCGAACGGCCCGATCCGCACGACGTCGCCGTCGCGAAGCGGCTGCTCCTCCTCGGCGGCCAGCTCGTCGCCGTTGAGAAACGTCCCGTTGGCGCTGCCGAGGTCCATGATCCGGCACCCCGAGGCGTCGGCGACGACGCGCGCGTGGTGCCTGGAGACCGTCGGGAACGGCAGCGTGAGAGCGTTGTCCGGAGCACGGCCGATGCTGACAGTGGCCCGGGCGACCGCGTACTCCTCGGTCTTGTCGAGGCTCTCGATGGTGAACGACCCAAACACGAGCATTCGGCGCCCCGCATACGACGGCTCGTCTTCCACGAGCCGCCCATCGGCTCCTACCGACTATGGTACCCCTGTGGAAACCACGAGAACGCCGCTGCGCAAGGCCTCGACCACGAGGGGGGTGCGGCTGGGACTGAGCATCGCGTCCTTCATCGAGGCCCGCGAGGGCACGCCGTGCTTCGACCGAACCCGGCCACGCCAAAGGAAGAGGCGGGGCATCGCCTGCCGCTGCCACGATCTGCGCCACGGGCAGGCGACCCAGATGCCATGGGGCCGGCGTGCCTGCCAAGGTCGTCTCCGAACGGCTCGACCACGCCTCTGTTGGTGTCACGTGGGACACGAGCCCGCGCGTCACGCCCGGCATGATCTGCGCCCGCGGCATGCCGGCGACCACCACGGCGCGGATGAGCAGCGGTAGCAGCGTCATCCACGAGCGGTCATGGGTCGCGAAGAGGAGGCCGATCTGCACGACAGCCGCGTCGCTATGGCTCGCTGCGAGGCGCTCTAGACGGATGTTCCATGCTGACTCGCCGCTGAACCGCGACACATAGGTATGGAAGATCCATCGATGCGCAATGAACGGGGGCGCACATGAGCGTGCAGGGGTTGCGAGAGGCCCAGCGGAGCAGGGGCGATGGCGGGGAGCCCGCCGCCCGTTCACGCGCGCTGCTCTCACTCAAAGAGGTCCGCGCCAGCGGCCTGCCGGCGTTCTTCTTCGACCACGGTGAGCACCTGCTCTACATGGACGGCGAGCTCTTCGACTTACGCGACGGGGACGCCGCGTGGCAGGCAGGTTCTCGACCGCTGCCGCTCCCTCGCCAGATCCTCGAGAGCGGCGTCGGCCTCGAGCTCGGCTGGCGGCACGCGGCCGATTGCAGGTGTCGCTACTGCCGCAAACGGGCGCCACTGGTGGCTGCGCAGGCGGCCGTCGCGTAGCAGCGCCAGAGCGGCCTTCGTCCCGGGCTCCGCCGCCGGGCAGGGGCGATGAAGGCACGCGCGTCGTGAGGCGCTCGGGCGCGCCGACCTACTCGGCGCCGGGCTTCTCCCCCGGCGTCGGCGGGGGGCGCAGCGCCGCGATCCAGAAGATGCGGTCGGCGATGGCCAGGGCGGTGCCCACGGCGATGTAGAGCGTGGAGAGGAACACGCGGCCCCACTCGTAGTTCACGAGCGCCGAATGGCGGAGCAGCACCCCGCCGCCCATCATCACGAGGACGAACAGCCACGACGTGGGCGCGAAGAAACCGAAGAAGCAGGCGCGCCCGCGCCTCTGGATGCGGGCGACGGCCCTGGTGGCGTACCTGATCAGGATGAAGCGCGCCTTGATGATGCCGATCACCAGCGCCACGATCGCGATGGGCACGATCCAGTAGCTGAAGTGGGAGCGCGGGCCCGGGACCTCGACGAACAGGACGCCGCGCACGAGCAGGAAGCTCACGGCCACGAGCCAGAGCAGCGCCGCGGAGAACATCTGCACGCGGACGCCGGCGCGGGGCGTGAACCTGTCCCACCAGGGGCGGGTCGCGTTTGAAGTGGTCATGGAATCGCTTGCGGCAGGCGGCTCGCCAGATCGCCGGCCAGTCTACCTGGCGCCCTTTTCAGTAAGGACCGTTGTCACTCCCGCGATCTCGGTGGCCTTCCAGACCTCGCCTTCGAGCGCCTTGCTGTTGTCGGCGCCGGAGGAGCACCCGGAGGCGACGAGCAACGCCAGCGCGAAGAGGCCGGCGGCGACGATCGACAGCACAGCGCGAGAACAGAAACGGGTCACGATGGACCTCCGTGTCGAGGTGGCCTTGTGCAGGTCGATGGAACGCCGATGCTGAGCCGGAAAGCGCAGGCTGTCAGCAGACCCCCGAGTCGCTCCCTCGGCCATCCCGGCGCGCCTGTGGGATGGAGAGCGGGTCGCGGTCGGCGGACTGGATCGAGGCGCGTAAGGACGGCCTCCAGCAGACGACTGGTGGGCCGCACAGGGATCGAACCTGTGACCTTGGGATTAAAAGTCCCCTGCTCTACCAACTGAGCTAGCGGCCCGGAAGTGGGATTGTACCACCGTCCCGGCGGCCGCTCCGG
>JBAXRL010000356.1:0-3877 GCA_037131205.1 Actinomycetes bacterium
CGGCGCTGGCGGGCGTGGAAGCCGGCCGCGAACAGGTAGGGGGCCAGCAGGCTCTGCGCGTCGGTGATGGCGGCGAGGCGTTTCCTGTCGCCGACCAGCGCGCCGATCTCGACGTGCTCGGCGTCTCCGAGCTGGGCGCGCATCAGCGACCGCCAGGCGTCCTCGACGCGCGCCTGGATGTGCTCGTGGCCGACCTCCCGGTTCAGGCTGTCGTCGGTCAGGAGATCCCGTGAGATGCCGCGGATCGCAGCGTCGATCGGCGCGCGCCTGTCGCCGCGCCACAGGCGCGCCGGGGCCGCGGCGACCGACAGCGCGCGGGTCGCGAAGCGGCGCCCGCCCCCGGGCCTCCCCAAGAGCTGCCAGGCCAGGGACGTCCTCGTGGCCCGCGTCAGGATGCGCTGGATCGGGCCATCGCGGTTCGCGTTGCCGCTGAGGTAGAGCGCCACGCCGTTGTGGGCGAGCTTGGCCGTGGAGCCGTGCGAGCCGCGGGGGCGTCCCGCGCCGGCCATGAGCGCGCTCAAAGGGGTGGCTACGTCCGCCCCGAGGGAGATGACGGTGTAGGTCGCGCCGACGTCCAGACCGGTATGGTCGTTGGAGCCGGCGCAGGCCCCGATCGGCTTGGCCGCGGAGGTTCCCGCCGCGCCGGCGAGGCGCGCGCGCAGGCTCGCCGAGCGGGCGACCACGTCCTCGGCGAGCTCATCCTCCGCGCGGCACGACAGACCGTTGCGGACCTCCCAGACATCGAACAGCGCGAGCAGCGCTTCGAGCTGCTCGCCGCGCAGCCCACCGGCGACCAGAGAGAAGGGGTGGGCCAAAGCGTGGGCGATGCTGTGCCCGCGAAGGTACTCGACGAGCTCGAACACGTTGAAGCGCAGCTCGTCGATCTCCGCGTGCCGCCGCTCGTCGATGCCCCAGACGAGGACGTGCACGTGCAGCGCCTCAGAGGGGAAGAAGGCCGTGACCTCCTCGCCGATGATGAAATCCTCGTGGTGAGCCAGCCGGAGAGCGCCCTCGATGGAGCCGTGATCGGTGAGGGTGACATGCGTCATCCCCCTCATCCTGGCGAGGCCGTAGACCGCCGCCGGCTCGGTGTGCGACTCCTTGAAGCCCAGCTCCGCCGCCAGCCACATGCCGGCCGACGTCGAGTAGCGGGAGTGGCAGTGGAGGTCGATGCGCGCTTCGTGGGCGGGGGCGTCCCCACGGTCGCGATCCGGCATGTCGGGTGGTGGTGCGGGCATGGGCCTCGGCTCCAGGCGGGTGGCGCAACCCTATCGCGCCCTTCACGCGGCGAGCAACAGCCGCGCGCTCCCGCGGCGCCCGGACCGCGAAGCGCCTCGGGTCCGCGGCGCCCTGGACCGCGAAGCGCCTCGGGTCCGCGGCGCCCTGGACCGCGAAGCGCCTCGGGTCCGCGGCGCCCCGACTGTGGGCAGACGGCATTCGCGCCGCAGCCGGACTTGGCTCTATCATGGCAGGTGTGGCCGACCGGCGACGGCGGGTGTGGGCCGGGGCATCAGGTACAGCCTGGGAGAAGTGAGAAGCGGTGATGGATGCGACGCAGGCGATTCTCGCTCAGCGACCGTCAGATCTGACGGTCGCCTGGGCGCAGCGTGTTCTCGACCGCCATGCCTCGGGCGCCACAGTGGCCGGGGTCGACGTGCTCTCCGTCGACGTCGGCACGACGACGCGCGTGCGTCTCGCGGTCGACCACGATGGGCCGCCGGCGCTCGCCCGTCGCTGGTTCGTCAAGCTGCCGTCGCTGTCGTGGCGAGCGCGATGGATGACCGCCCTCCCGCGCCTGCTCCAGGCCGAAGCGCGCTTCTACGGAGAAGTGGCGCGCGCCATCCCCGTACCCCTCCCTCCCTTCCTGGCGGCGCAGATCCGCCGCGGACGGGGCGCCACCGTGGTGCTTGCCGACGTGACCGAGCGCGGCGCTGCCGCCGGCGCCCCCGGCGACGCGCTGACCGGCGCGCAGGCGACCCTGGTGATCGAGCAGCTTGCCCGGCTGCACGCCCGGCTGTGGAACGCGCCGAGCCTCGATCATGAGTACAACTGGTTGGCCGGTCCCGTGCGGCGCACCGAAGACCGGTTGGGGTCGGCCCTCGCCGTGCCGCTGATGCGGCGCGGCTTGCGGCTCGCCGGGAGCGCCGTCCCCGTGGCCCTCCACGGCCCCGCGCTCGGCTACGCGCGCCGGCGTCGCCAGGTGATGCGCTTTCTCGCGGACGGCCCGCGCACCCTTGTCCACCACGACGTGCACCCCGGTAATCTCTTCTGGCGGGAGTCCGGACCAGGGCTCCTCGATTGGCACCTCGTGCGCATCGGCGAGGGCATCGGCGATGTCGCGTACTTCCTGGCCACCGCGCTCACCCCCGAAACCAGGCGGGCGCACGAAGCGCGCCTGCTCGCGCGGTACCAGCAGGCGCTCGCGGACCACGGCATAGGGGCACTCGATCCGGCGACGCTGTGGCACAGGTACCGCGCCCATCTCGTGTATCCGTTCGAGGCGATGGTGGCGACGCTGGCCGTCGGCGGCATGATGGCGCTGGAGAGCAATCTCGAGCTCATCCGCCGGACGGCGGCCGCGGTCGCCGATCACGATTCCTTCGCCGCGGCGCCGCTCGGGGGCGCGCGCCCGCCGCGGCGGGCGCTCAGCCGCCCCGCGTAGCGCCCCGCGCGGGGCGCGGTCGCCCCGCGGCCGGCCGGGGCGACCGCGCCGACGGGAGTGCTGCTCGCGCGCGGCCGGTGGCGTAGACTGAGGGCGCGCCGCGCGTTCGCGCGGCGCCCGAAAGACTCCGAATGGAGGCGCCGCCCATGGCCCACACCACGAAACCGTACAAGCTGGTGCCCGCGGATGTTCCGCCGCGGCGCGGCCGCGGCGCGGGCGCCTACGCCGCGGTCGTCGCCGACTTCGTCGCGGGCGGCCTCGGCTCCGCGCTCGTCGAGATGCCGGGGCGCAAGACGCAGGCCCTGGCGCTCGGTCTGCGCAAGGCGGCCGTGGCCTCCGCCGCGAGCGTCAAGGTCGTCTCCCGCGGCGACCAGGTGTACCTGCAGCGCGCGTGACCGCAGCCCCTCCCGGTCTGCTGCGCCGCACCTTCCGCGCGCTGCGCCTCTATAACTACCGCCTGTTCTTCGTCTCCCAGGTGGTTTCGATGAGCGGCACCTGGATGCAGTCGGTGGCGCAGGCCTGGCTGGTGCTGCAGATCACCGGCAGCGGCGTCGACCTGGGGATCACCGTGGGTCTGCAGTTCGGGCCGGTGCTCGTGCTCGGCGCCTGGGCGGGCGCGCTCGCCGACCGCATCGACAAGCGGCGCCTGCTCATGGCGACGCAGACGGCGGCGGCGCTCTTCGCGCTCATCCTCGCCGCGCTCACGTTCGCCGACGTGGTGACCATCTGGATGATCTGGGTGCTGGCGGGGCTCACCGGCGTCGCCGTGGCGCTCGACCTGCCGTCGCGGCAGAGCTTCGTCTTCGAGATGGTCGGACCCGACGACCTCGCCAACGCCGTCGGTCTCAACGCTGTGATCATCAACTCCTCGCGCATCGTCGGGCCGGCGATCGGCGGCCTGCTCATCGCCGCCGTCGGGGTCGCCTCCTGCTTTCTCTTCAACGCGGTGTCGTTCATCGCCGTGATCGTCGCCCTGGCCATGATGCGCACTGCCGAGCTGCGCCCCAGCAAGCCTGTGCGGCGCCGGCCCGGCCAGGTGCGCGAGGGCCTGCGCTACGTGTGGCGCACCCCGGAGCTGCGCATCCCCCTGGCGATGCTGGCCGTGGTGAGCACCCTGGCCTACAACTACTCGGTGGTGCTGCCGCTGCTCACCAAGGATGTGTACGGCCGCGGCGGCGGCGCCTACGGCGCCCTCTCCGCGGCCATGGGCGTGGG
>JBAXRL010000357.1:0-3873 GCA_037131205.1 Actinomycetes bacterium
GCGTGGACGCATGGGGACGCCGCCGAGCGGCCCGGGTCGTGGTCTTCGACCGATCGGACCGGGTCCTGCTCATCGAGGGCCGGGACCCGGCGCGCCGCGGGGCCAGGACCGAGAGCCCGGCCGGGCAAATCGCGTGCACGCAGCGCGGCAAGAGCGAGGAACCGGCGGACTGCCGGCGGGCGCGGGCGCCGGCGGTCGCTCGCGACGGGAGTCCGCCTCATCGCGGCCAAGGCGGCGACGACAGGCTCCACCGCGGTCGGGCGGGGAGAGACAGAGGCACGAACGCCGTGCGTCGCAGCGCCGGCGGCGGCCGCCGACGGCGCCCGGCGCCCGCCGTCCTTCGCATAGTCCTTGTAGGCGGTCGCGCCGCCGTAGGTGACGACCGCGGTGGCCGCCAGGGCAACGACCGCCGCCTTCGCGATGCCGAGTCCGGCGAGCTTGGCGGTCAGGCCACTGACGACCGACGAGCCGCCCGCGGCCAACGCGGTCGAAACGGCCGTTGAGGCGCCGGCCGAAACGGCTGTCGAGGCGCCGGCCGAGGCCACAGTCGAAGCACCCGCCGAAGCGGCCGCCGTTGAGGCGCCGGCCGAAGCGGCCGCCGAGGCGCCGGAGGCGGCGAGGTTCGTGGCCGCCGAGGCGGCGGAGGCGGCGAGGTTCGTGGCCGCCGCGGCGGCCACGTGGACGCCGAAGAGTTGCGGCGCGGCGACCAGGGGCAGCGCCAGACCGAGGCCCACGGCGTGGGCGCCGCTCCAGCGGTCCACCGTCTTGCGGCAATCCGCACACGTGCGCGCGTGCTCGAGGACTCGCCGGCGGCGCGCTTCTGTCAGGCGGCCGCCGACGGAGTAGGCGGCCGCCTGCTCGGCGAAGCCGCAGGCCGGCTCGTGCCCCCCGTCGGCCGTCAGCGAGGTGAACGCGGTCCTGAAGGAGCGCCGCGCGCGGAACAGCAGCACCTCCGAGGAGCCCCGCGAGATCCCGAGCGCCGCGGCGATGTCGCTGTGCTGCAGCCCGTGCACGTCCTTGAGCAACAGGGCGGCCTGCTGCTTGGGGGGTAGCTGCGCAAGACTCGCCGAGAACAGCCGCGCCATCTCGGCCTGATCCTCCCCGTCGCCGGCCTTCTGGTCTGCCGCCACCCCGGGATCGTCGAGCAGGATCGGCCGGCGGCTGCCCGCGCGCAGATGGTCCCAGCAGGCGTTGACGGTGACGCGGTACAACCACGCCCACAGGTGCAGCTCCCCTTCGATCCTGGGGATCTGCCGATACGCCTTGAGAAAGACCTCCTGGGCGATGTCGCGAGCGTCCTCACGATCATGCACCAGGCGCCAGGCGAGGTTGTAGATGGCGGTCTGGTAGTCGGTCACGAGACGGGCGAACGCGCCCTCCTCGCCGGCGCGCAGGGCGGCCACGAGCCGCGCGTCGTCGCGGGCGGCGCCGCTTGCGGCGCCGCTCTGCAACGCGCGTACATCTTTGGAGACCGTGGCCATCCTGCTCCCAGTAACCCTTCCGCGCCTGTGAACCTTAACACCGGCTCCGCACCGGCTGTGATCCGCCCGCCGTGACCCGGCTTCTTCCGGTACCATGTAAGATCGGTGGTCTTCCCGGCGTTCCTTGTGATGAAGTGCCCGGTGATCGCCGGCTCACTCATGGTATCGACAGGGAGGACCACAATGTTGAGAAAGCGCGTCAGAGCGGCAGGCTGGGTCAGACGCCCGGCCGCGAGGATCGCCCTCCCGACGGCGGCAGTGGCGCTGCTCGCCCTCATGGTCGCCGCGCCCGTGGTGGCCCAGGCGGCCGCGCCGCCGAAGGCCAAGGCGCGGCATTTCATGGCCCGGGCCACCGTCACGTCGGTCAACGTGGCCGCCGGGACCCTCACCGCCACTGTAGTCAAGGGCAACCGCGCGATGAAGCCCTCGATCGGCAAGGACGTCGCCTTCGCCGTCGGTGACACCTCCGTGATCGTCAAGATCGGCGAGGACGGCGCGACGACGATCGCCCTCGGCGCCCTGGTCGCCGGGGACCGCGTGCTCGTCACCGGGCGCGTCGACCGCACAAACCCCGACGCGCCGCTGTTCAACGCCTGGCTCATCATCGACCGCGGGCCGAAGCCTCTGAAGACCTGAGGCCGGGGCGGTCAAGCCGGGTACAGCCGCTCCCAACGGGGGCGGTCCGCGGCGCGGGCGGGGCTTCTTGCCCCTCCCGCGCCGCGCGCGCGTGCGAGCGCGGGGGGCGCAAGCGCGTGACGCCCGCGCGGGTAGCCCATACCTGTCAGTAGATCAGGCGCGACAGCCGGTCAAGAGCCTCCACGCCGCGCGGCTCATACGGAAACGCCGGCAGGCGCACGCAGGCGGGTCCGAGCGTCTCGATCTCGTGCAGGTACGGGAGCTGCTCCTCACGCACGGCGGCGCAGAACGCGCACGAGCCGGGCGCGGAGACCATGTTGGCCACGACCCACGAACAGCGCACCGGGATGCCGGCCAGGCTGTCCAGGAGCCGCAGGGTCTCCTGCACGGCCAGCGCCTCGGGGATCGCCACGGCGACGAGCTGACAGCGCTCGGCGTCGCTGAGGAGCTGCTCCACCTGGCGTAGCTGCTTCGACTTCTGGCGCACAAGCTCCCCGGCGCGCGCCAGTGAGAACACGTTCTGGTATTTCAGCAGCACCCGGAAGAGCGCCATGAACCATTGCCTGACCAGCGCCGGCGTCTGCAGCAGGCGCAGGGCGTGGCCGGTCGGCGCCAGGTCGAGGACGTAGGCGGCGTAGCGACCCTCGTGTACCAGATCCATGAGCTTCATGAGAGCCATGAGCTCATCGAGGCCCGGCGGGGCCAGGGAGATGAGCTCTTCCATCACCTGGCGGTCGAAGGCGATCTCCAGGTCGCCGCCGGCGCCGAAGGCGGCGAACGCCTCCCGCATCTCGCCGGCATAGAGTCCGCTGACCTCCGCCAGCAGCGAGGTCGCGTCCATCTCCAGAGCGTCGAGCCCCGCCACGCCCTCGACAGCCGTGATCTCACTGCCGAGATCCTGCCCCAGACAGTCGCAGAGCGAGTGCGCCGGATCGACCGAGAAGAGTAGGACCCGCCGGCCCTCGTTCTGGCCCTCGTGCTTGCGCGCCAGGTGGAGGGCCGTGGCGGCGGCGATGGTGGTCTTGCCCACGCCGCCCTTGCCGCCGACGAGGATGAAGCTCTGTTCCAGGGTGATGCCGGCCGGCGGGGCGAGCCCGGCCGGCGGGGCGAGCCCGGCCGGCGGGGCGAGCCCGGCGGAGCCGGGCGCAGGCGGCTCCGCCGGCGCGCCCGCCTCGTGCGGTCCCGCCCGGCGCAGCAGGTCGGCGAACCTCCGCAGGCCGACCTGGCCGTGGACCTGGCGCGGCAGCAGCGGCACGCACACCGCGGCCGTGCGGCCGCCGGCCGCGGGCGCAGCGGCGCCGGCGGTAGGCGGAGCGGCGCCGGCCACCCCCGCGCCGAAGCGCGCCGCGATCTCCCGCAGCGACGGTTGCTGCTCTCGCCAACGCCGGGCGCAGAAGAGGCACTCCGCGGCGTCCGCCCTTCTGGCCACCCGATTGACGACCACGGTGCGCACGGGCACGCCCATGCCCTCCAGAGTATCCACGAGCCTGCCGGTCTCCCTGACGCTCATCGCCTCGGGGATGGTCACCGGTACGAACTCGGTGGTGCGCGGGGCGCGCAGCAGGTCGCGCAGCAGCTCCATATCGGCGGTCATGCCTTCCATGAAAGCGTCCGTCTCGTCGCGGCGCCGGCGCCCGAAGACCGACTGCATGTAGCGGTGCTTCTCGAGCATGAGGTCGAGGACGCGCAACCACTGCCCCATCAGCTCGGGCAGGGCGAGCAGGCGCAGGGTGTGCCCCGTGGGCGCGGTGTCGAG
>JBAXRL010000358.1:0-3835 GCA_037131205.1 Actinomycetes bacterium
CGGTGATGCCGGTCGTCAAGCTGCGACTGAGAAGGCAAGGCCGATCAGAGCGACGTCAGCGCGCACGGGATCTCCGTCACGAGATCGGCGATGTGATTCTCGATGATCTGCCCACGGTCGAACTTCTCGATCCTGAGAAAGTACTCGGCGCAGTTGACGAGGGCTTCCTGGGGCAGAGTCCCGACGATCTGCGTGCCCACCACGGCGATCCCGTGGCGCGCAGCTTCGCACTCGATGAGGTTGAAGACCCGGTAGATGGGCACGGCCGTGGTGTCGAACAGGTTCATCGACACGGCCACCACGCCGCGCTCGGTCAAGGGCAGTCCGATGGCGCGCACGCTGGCGAAGCCACCGCTGGGGCCGCGGACCATCTTGGCGATGCTCTTGGCCACGGCCAGGTCCTTCGTGCCCAGCATGACATTGACCGCCACGAGCCCGTCTGCGGCCGCGCTGACGATCGTGGCCCCCGCAGTCGTGTGGAGCTTGGCCGGCCCGATGTCCGGGGCCCGTTCGGGCAGGTGCGCGACCTCTTTGAGGCCTTCGTACTGCCCGCGCCGGATGAAGTCGAGGTCCTTGCGCTCCTCGCAGCGGGCGTTCTCGCCGGTGAAGTAGACGGGCACGGCGTAGCGCTCGAAGAGCTCTTTGCCGATCTCCTCAGCCAAGTCCACGCACTCCTGCAACGTGATGTTGGCCAACGGAAACAGGGGGATGGAGTCTTGCGCGCCGATTCGCGGATGATCGCCTCGCTGCTTCTCCATGTCAATCAGGTTGTACGACTTGCCGGCCATGTCGAGAAGCGCTTCTTTGAGCGGCGCGGGCTGACCGATGACCTCCACGACCGTGCGGTTGAAGTCGGGGTCCGGGTAGTGATCGATCAACTTGACCCCGTCCCGGTCGCGCAGTTGGTCGACAATCTCCGCGATCACATCATGTCGGCGCCCCTCGCTGAAGTTGGGCACGGAATGCACGTACTGCGCCATATCGTCAGTCCTTCGCGACAAAGGCCATGGCGCGCACGGGCGAGCCACTCCCGCCCCTGATCTTGAGAGGAAGGCCCATGTACAGGAAGCGCGTCCCCGCGACCTTGTCCAGGTTGCAGAGGTTCTCGGTGTTGGTGATGCCGTACTTGCCGCACACATGATGGCCCGAGAACTCCAGGTCGTCCGGCGTGAGATCGATGGCCTGCTGGTCCACGCCGATGTTCACCACGCCCTTCTGCGCAAGCCATTCGGCTGAAGCGCGCGACACGCCCGTGTACGGTCCATACCACGCCTTGGTGCCGTATGTCCTGTCGTAGTGGCCGGTGTGGAAGAGCACGATGTCGCCCGTGCGGACGTCCAGGCGCGCCTCGGCCAGCGCTTCCTCGATGCCGCCGGGCTCGATGTACTCGGGATAGCGGATGTGGCTCACGTCCAGGCAGATGGCGTCGCCCCAGAAGAACTCGAGCGGCATCTTCTCGATGGTGGCCCCCCCGGGCAGATACTCCCACACGGCGTCCGAGTGTGTCGGTCCATGCTCGCTGATGAGGATGTTGCGAGCGGCGAATCCCAGCGTGGGTGATCCCGTGTCCTTCTGGTTCTGCTCGTGCGTCTGGTTGAGCATGATGAAGGTCTTCTGATGCATGCCGAACACCGGCATGCCTTCGTAGATCTCTTGCGAGAGGTCGATGACCTCGAACTTGTCGTGCCACGTGGCCAAGGGTCTCATCTCCTTTCGTCTCAGTTGCTCGGCGGCGGGGGTGCGACGGGGGCTCCGAAGCGCCCCCGCCGCAGTGGGCTCACACCGTCCCGCGCCGCCGGGGGGTTGGCGACAGGGACGGCGAGTGCTCAGGCCAGATCGGGCTCCACAGCAACGGTGTGCGTGCCGCCCTCTCCCGTGGTGATCTTGCCCGCCTTGAGGAGGACATCGGTCTGGCGGCGCAAATCCGGCGTCAGCACGTAGTACAGGACGGCGGGGATGATGAGCCCCAGGATCCAGGCGATGTCCGTGCCGTCGAGCCTGAGCGCGAGCGGCCCCGTATAGAAGACCAGGCTCATGAAGGGGATCTCGACGGCCAGGCTCGCGAGGTAGATTCCCATGGTGCGCCAGTTGATCTTCCCGTAGATGCCGTCGGGGTCGTAGATGTCGGGGATGGAGTAGTGGCCTTTGCGGACGAGATAGAAGTCCATGAGGTTGATGGCCGTCCAAGGCACCAGTAGGTACAGGATGAAGATCAGGAACGCGTCGAAGCTGGCGACCAGGTTGTCCTTGATGATGACGGCAGTGATCGTACCGATGACGCAGCAGACAAACGTGATTGAAAGCCGCAGGAGCGGGCCCTTCATCGTGAACGTCTTGAACGACGTGAGGACCGTCATGGTGACCATGAACGGGCCGTACAGATTCAGCGTGTTGATTCCCACGATGCCGAGGATGATCACCAGGAGGATCACCCAGCTGAAACCGCCGCCGAGGAGGCCGGCGAAGTAGCTCGAAGCGTTGCCGGTGGCCGCGTCGAAGGCAAGCCACGCGGCCAGTGAGCCGACGATCATGGTCCAAGAGGCGCCGATGAACGATCCGATATACGTGAACCAGAAGGCCTTGGAGGTGCTGGTGTTCTCGGGGAGATACCGCGAGTAGTCAGCCACATACGGGGCGTACCCGATCTGCCAGGTCGCGGGGATGGAGATCGCGAGAAGGACCGTGGCGATGTTGATCGTGTACTCGGCCGCCGGAGGCGCGCCCATCGACACGAGCTTGATCGTGATGATGGCGAAGACCACCACGAACACGTAGGCGGCGTAGCCCTCGAGCTTGTGCACGAGGTCGTAGCCGAAGAGAGCCGCGGCCAGGCAGATGACGTTGATGATCACGATCCCGGCGACGACGGGGATGTGGAGAAGCTCGGCGATGGCGTTGCCACCCAGTACCGCGCCGAGCGAGAAGAACCCCAAGTACATGACGATCACAAGCAGGAGCGGGGCGATGGCGCCGTAGTAGCCGAACTGGGCGCGGCTCTGAATCATCTGCGGAATCCCCAGCTTGGGGCCCTGCGCAGAGTGGTAGGCCATGAACACGGTGCCGACGAGGTTGCCGACGATGATGGCGATGATCGCCCACTTGATGTCGAGACCGAAAACGATCGGTAGCATGCCGGCCACGACGCTTGTCATGTTCATGTTGGCCGAGAACCAGACGGTGAGCAGCGAGCGCACGACGCCGTGCCGCTCACTGGGCGGGATGAACTCGACGGTGCGCTGCTCGACGTTCTTGCTATCTAGAAGACCCATTGTTCTCTCCTGTGGTCACCGATGATGACGGAGTGGAGCCTGGCTGCGTGAAGGGTCAAGCTGCCGGCCCGGTGAAGACGTCGAGCGGCAGCGCGACAGACACCATGGGGGTCGGGAAATCGACTGCCTCAGTGAGCCGCATGTCGGCAGCCACGCTGATGAGTGCGTAGCTTTGGCCGCGCGTGTAGCCCCGCGTCGCCACGAGATAGTCGATCATCTCGCTGACCGCGTTGCGGGCGGCCTGGCGGATGTCGAGTTCTGCCAGGGAACCGTCCTCGAGGATCGGAAAGCCGGTGGTGCACACGTACCTGCGCGGCTCTGTCACGGCCGGCTGCGTGTACTCGTACATCGGCGCGGTCGGCAGGAACTCCGCGTCGGCCTTCTTGATGAGGCCGAGACGGAGAGTGGAGACGGAAGCGCACTCGATGGCCGTCGCGCAGGCCTCGCCATCGCCTTGAGCGAAGTGCGTGTCGCCCACCGAGACGAGGGCTCCCGGCACCTGCACGGGGATGAACAGCCGGGCGCCGGGGCCAAGCTGCAGGCAGTCCATGTTGCCGCCGTTCTCG
>JBAXRL010000359.1:0-3827 GCA_037131205.1 Actinomycetes bacterium
GCCGGCCGCCCGGCGGCGCGCCTCCAGGCTCCTCGGCCTGGCGCTCGTCCTGCTCGTCCTCGCCCTGGCGCTGCCCGCCGGCGCCTCGGCCTTCATCCCCGCCGGCGGCGGCGGCAGCGGCTGGGTCAAGCAGACCTCGGGGACCACCGCGTACCTCAGGGGTGTCTCCTTCACCGACGCCACCCACGGCTGGGCGGTGGGCTCCGGCGGCGTCATCCTCGCCACCACCGACGGCGGCGCCACCTGGGTCGCCCAGACCTCGGGGAGCAGCGCCCCCCTCGACGCCGTCGCCTTCAGCGACGCTACCCACGGCTGGGTGGTGAGCAGCTACGGCGTCATCCTCGCCACCACGAGCGGCGGCGCCACCTGGAGCGAGCAGGTCTCGGCAAACACGAATGGCCTCAGCGCCGTCGCCTTCAGCGACGCCACTCACGGCTGGGCGGTGGGCAGCACCATCCTCGCCACCACCAACGGCGGCGCCACCTGGAGCGAGCAGATCTCAGGCACCACCACGTGGCTCAACGGTGTCGCCTGCAGCGATGCCACCCACGCCTGGGCGGTGGGCGGCTGGGGCGCCATCCTCGCCACCACGGACGGCGGCGCCACGTGGAGCGCGCAGAGATCGGGGAGCAGCAGTGAGGAGCTCGTGGCCGTCGCGTTCAGTGACGCCACCCACGGCTGGGTGGTGGGCGACGCCGGCCTCATCCTCGCCACCACCGACGGCGGCGCCACCTGGAGCAAGCAGAGCTCGGGGAGCACCGCCTACCTCAAAGCAGTCTCCTTCACCGACGCCACCCACGGCTGGGCGGTGGGCTCCGCCGGCGCCATTCTCGTCACCAGCGACGGTGGTGTCACCTGGAGAGCGCAGGCCTCGGGGACCACAGCGCCCCTCTACGGCGTCGCCTTCAGTGACGCCACCCACGGCTGGGCGGTGGGCGGGGGCTACCCCCTCGCCGGCGTCATCCTCGCCACCACCACCGGCGGCCTTCCTCCGGCGCCGAGCGGGCCGCCGAAGATCGTCAAGCTCAAGCCGCCCTCCGCCAAGCGCGGGGTGACCGTCACCATCAGCGGCACGAGCTTCGGTGCGGCGCAGGGTACGAGCTCGGTGAAGTTCGGCAGCAAGGGCTGCACCGTCTACGCGTCCTGGAGCGATACGCAGATCACCTGCAATGTGCCGGCCAAGGCCAAGTACGGCACGGTCAAGGTCACGGTGACGACCACCGCGGGCAAGAGCAACGGCAAGAGCTTCAAGGTGAAGCGGTAGGCGTGCGCTTTCAGAGACCCGAGTGCTGCACGCTGGGTGGGGGAGGCAAGAACGACAAGGTTCGTACCCGTCGAGAAGGGGCCGCGCTTCCGCGGTACATACCCTCCGGTAGCGGGGACGCCGCGCAGCGGGTCACCGCAGCCCTGCGCGGCTCGCGCAAGCGGCGTGACGCCGCCGTCGTGCTTTCACAGTGGGGGTACCACATGCTGCGGCCCGCGACACCCACCGGCAAGCCGGCAGTTCGGCGGCGCATGTACAACCCCTCCTCACCTTGACGCTGATCCTGCTCAGCCTCGCCCTGGCCTTCCCGCCGGTGCCTCGGCCTACATCTCCAGCGGCGGCGGCTGGGTCATGCAGGGCTCGGGGACCATCGCGAACCTCATCGGCGTGGCCTTCAGCGACGCCACCCACGGCTGGACGGTGGGCTACGGCGGCGCCATCCTCGCCAGCACCACCACCGGCGTCGTCGGCCCTCCCATGGCGCTCTACCGGAAGCTGACGCCGCCGGCCGTCCCGTCTCGCGTCCGCGCCGGTGCGCGGGTCGAGAGCTGGGGCACGGTCAAGCCGGCGCTCAAGTCCGGGGACCGCATCGTGGTCTTCTGGGAGCACTACATCGGAGGGCGGTGGCAGATGGTCCTGGCGGCGCAGCCCGCGTACTCGTACGGTCTCTGGAACTCGTCGTGGAGGTACGGCGTGAGAATGAAGTTCAAGCCCGGCAAGTGGCGGGTCCGCGCCTTGGCCGGGGACGTGAGCTCGGCCTACAGGATCTTCACCGCGGACTGACGCCGGCCGGCGGGTTGGGCGCGGGCGGCAGGATCGGGAGCGACCGCACGCCGGCACTCGACCGCCGGGAGGCCTCGTGGAGCTGAAGGCCCGCCGCGCCCTGCTCGCGCGGTGGGTCTGTCTGCGGGGGCGCCCTGGATCACCGCGCTTCTGGCGCTTGGCCTGCTCCCGTTCGTGCTTGCCTGCGGCGCGCCCGCTCGCGCCGACCCGCACGTGCCCGTGCGCAAGCGCGTGGCCCGGACTGCCTCTCCCCCCGGCGCTGGCCCCAGTGCATCGCTCCGCCGCGCGACGCCGCGCCGGCGGCCGGCCACGGAGGATGCCTACCAATCCAGGTCCGTCGTACTCGTTGACAGGCCTCTTCCGTTTCAGCAGGATAGTTCGACAGGAGCTGCTGCCCGTAGAGGGGCCCCGCGCGCGTCCGCCGCACCAGCTTTCCGCGTGCGGGGACGCCGCGCAGGCGGTCATAGCAGCCCCGCGCGGCTCGCTCAAGCGGCGTGACGCCCGGCGTCACGCCTTCACGGGGAGGTACCAAATGCTGCAGTCCGCGACACCCACCGGCAAGCCGGCCGCCCGGCGGCGCGCCACCAGGCTCCCCGGCCTGGCGCTCGTCCTGCTCAGCCTGGCTTTGGCGTTGCCCGCCGGCGCCTCCGCCTTCGTCTCCGGCGGCGGAGGCTGGTTCACGCAGAGCTCGGGGACCAGCGCGGAGCTCAACGCCGTCGCCTTCATCGACGCCGCCCACGGCTGGGCGGTGGGATCCTACGGCGCCATCCTCGCCACCACCAACGGCGGCGCCACCTGGAGCGCGCAGAACTCGGGGACTACCCAAGACCTCGACGCCGTCGCCTTCCCCGACGCCACCCAGGGCTGGGCGGTGGGCGGCTCCTACGACGAGGCGACCAACACCAGCACCGGCGCCATCCTCGCCACCACCAACGGCGGCGCCACCTGGAGCGCGCAGATCTCGGGGACCGACGAGCGGCTCCGCGCCGTCGCCTTCAGCAACGCCGCCCACGGCTGGGCGGTGGGCAACGAGGCAGGCACAGGCACCATGGGCGTCATCCTCGCCACCACCGATGGCGGCGCCACCTGGCGCGAGCAGTATTCGAGTAGCATCCAGATGCTCGAAGCCATCGACTTTGTCGATGCCACCCACGGCTGGGCGGTGGGCGGGGAAGTCTACCACAGCGAAGCCGTCATCCTCGCCACCACGAACGGCGGCGCCACCTGGAGCAAGCAGCGCTCGGGGAGCGGCCCGTGGCTCCGCGCCGTCGCCTTCAGCGACGCCGCCCACGGCTGGGCGGTGGGCCGCTGGGGTACCATCCTCGCCACCACCGACGGCGGCGCCACCTGGCGCGAGCAGTACTCGGGGAGCACTGCGTGGCTCTACGCCGTCGCCTTCCCCGACGCCACCCATGGCTGGGCGGTGGGCGCCTCCTACGACGAGGCGACCAACACCAGCACCGGCATCATCCTCGCCACCACCAACGGCGGCGCCACCTGGGGCGCGCAGGCGTCGGGGAGCGACGCGATCCTCGAGGGCGTCGCCTTCCCCGACGCCACCCACGGCTGGGCGGTGTCCTACGACGGTACCATCCTCGCCACCACCGATGGTGGCGGCCCCCTCGTGAAGGCAAGCTACAAGGTGACGCCGCCGGCCGTCCCGCCCCGCGTGCGCGCCGGCGCGCGGATCGAGAGCTGGGGCACGGTCAGGCCGCGGCTGAAGGCCGGGGACCGCATCGTGGTCTTCTGGGAGCACTACATCGGAGGGCGGTGGGACATG
>JBAXRL010000360.1:0-3825 GCA_037131205.1 Actinomycetes bacterium
GAGGTCGTCGGCATGGCCGCCGCCCGCAGGCGCGATTCATGGTGCGCCGCCTACCTCGACACAGTGCTGCAGCGCGACATCGGCAGCCTCGCCGAGATCGAGGGCCTGACCGCCCTGCCGCGGCTCCTCGCGCTGCTCGCCTCCCGGGCCGGCGGCCTGCTCAACGTCGCCGAGCTCTCACGCACCGCGGCCATGCCGCGCAGCACCCTGGACCGCTACCTCGCGCTGCTCTCCGGCGTGTTCCTCCTGCAGCTCCTGCCCGCCTGGTCCAGCAACCTCGGCAAGCGCCTGGTCAAGTCGCCCAAGGTGTACCTCACAGACGCCGGGCTGCAGGCGTACCTGCTCGGCCTCTCACCGCAGCGCCTGGACGCCGAACCGCGGCATGCTGGTCCCCTGCTCGAGGCGTTTGCCTTCGCGGAGGTCGCCAAGCAGTGTACGTGGAGCGCGCTGCGACCGTCTCTCCACCACTTTCGCAGTCACGCCGGCAGAGAGGTCGATCTGGTCCTCGAAGACCGCGCCGGGCGCGTCGTCGGCCTCGAGATCAAGGCGGCGGAGTCGGTCTCCGAGGCCGACACGGCAGGGCTGCGCGCCCTCGCCGAGCTCGCCGGCGAGCGCTTTCACCGCGGCGTCGTGCTGTACGCGGGCCGCCGCAGCCTGCCGTTCGGCCCGCGCCTGCACGTGATGCCGCTGAGCGCGCTCTGGCGCGTGGATGAGGCATGACGGGGGCACAAGAGCTAACCTAATGGCCTATCCCGCCAGGTCTGCACGCAGGGATGCGCCTGCTGACACATCGCGGCTGCGGCCCCTCCCCGATTTCCACGTAGCCTGCGACGAGGGACCGTCTCAGGGCGGGCTTGCGAGAAGCGTGCCGAGCATGGGGGCGGAACACAGGAAGCGCGAGAGCAGCAGTGGACGACTGTCATGTCGGCGAACTGCGCGAGGCCGTGGCCGCCGTCGCCCGGCATAGGCGCCGCGTGCCGCTACGCTTTCGTCGCGGATGTGGTACATGATGACCGCGGGACACGCGAGCGCGGCGGAAGGACGATCATGGAGAAGCTCACGATCTACATCGGGCTGACGATCGGCGGCATCATCGGCGGCTACCTGCCTGTCGTGCTCTTCCACGTGAGCAGCTTCTCCTGGGTGAGCCTCATCTGCGGCTTCGTCGGCTGCATCGTGGGGGCGTGGCTGGGCTGGAAGCTCACGCTCTGGATCGGGGAGTGACTCTTTCGGGCGGTGTGGCCCCCGGTCTTGAGCGCCCCGTCCGAGCCTCACCTCACTGGCGCGATACGCGAGCGTGTCTGGTCAGGTTTTCAGGAAGTGGAACATCTCGTAGACGAGATATGCCGGCCAGACCAGCGCCTGAAAGACGCCGTAGGCTCCATCCCAGAACGAGGTCGCGGTCTGGATGAAGTAGACGAGCGCTCCGATGAACCCGAGTCCGTAGACAGCCCCGCCGACGGCCCCGCCGGCATTCCCTTTGCTTTCAGACATCATCCCTCCTTGTTCCCTTGCCGTCCGTCACACCCGATTGACAGCACTTGACGACGGCGATGGACACGGTGAGCTCGGTGTCGGCGCGCAGGCTACGACGCTGGGGAGCCGCGTTCTTGTGGCTGCCACGGTCACAGCCGGACAACAGCGAGCAGAATCATCTGTGCCTCGGATCGAGTTATTGCCTATGCCCCCCCTCAGCACGCTAGATGGAAGGGAACAGATGCATGGCCGTGTTTTCTTATGTTGGCATGCATGCAGCTTGTCCAGATTTCATTCAGTAGAACATGGACATCGGTGCGATAGCGCCAAGCCGATGAATCGATCCCATACTCGGCAAAATGCGAATATCCTGGAGGATGTTCCAGGTAGAACTCACGCAGAGTTTTCGTGCGAATATCTTCCCCAAAAACAGCGATGGCAATCTCAAAATAATCTTCATGTACCAGAGTGACATCATGCGTCCAGTCGGAAACAAAATCGAGATATACGCAGCGATATTTGTATGGCTGTGCTATCTTACACATATATGCCAGTGAAGCGCCGTAGAACCCGCTGAATCTTCCGGCATCATCAATTGCCCGGTAATCGGGATGATAATGGACCGCAAATTCAATGGGCGGGGGAAACTCGGGGTTGACCTCCAGTTGCAACACCTTCGGCCGGTAACCGGCTTCAAGCACGGCTTTGAGAAGCGGTCCATCGTATCCGTCGATATCGATCTTGAAGAAATCACTCGTCCTCGGGCACTGCGCATCCTGCAGTATGGTCACGATATTGGTGGGATCGACCAAGGTCGAAGATAGAACCGTTACCGCCAGACTCGACAGGTTCCGAACGAGAGCCTCATTATCGCCACCCTCAATCGCCAGTCCGGCGAAACCCATCTGAAACAGCGGGTAGACCGGATCATTGTACGAAACGCCGTCATGCGCGCCGATGTTGACAGCGTAGGAAGTTGCCTGCTGCGGAAATGCCTGATTGATTGCCAATGCGAGAACATGCGGTTTGATGATTCGGCAACGATATGTTTTATCCTGACTCAACTGCAGGGAAAGCCTGTTCTCCAGATTTCGCCACCGGGCAGATACTCGGTTTCGAGCTCAACGATCCTATCAGCGCCTATCTGTGCAATCGTGTGCGGCAAGCGGCAGTACGCATCCCTTGATCCTTGTGGTTGTGGGTCGGTTCCGACGTTCGACCGCCCAGGTGCGCTCGTGTCGTCGTATGTCAGGCCACAAGCAGTCGCCATTGACACGTGCACCATGGTTGCGCTCGCGGTAGCAGGGTAGTGACGGTTTCCACCACCTCGGGCCAATCCTGCGCGTCGAAGTCATCGCCGCTGAGCCAGCCCCCGGGTTTCACCTTCGGCAGCCAGGCGTCGATGTCCTGACTCAGATGCTCTCGATCGTGGCGGGCGTCCAGATGGACCCAGTCGATCGAATGGTCCGGGAAGAATGTGGAGGCTGTAATGGAATCCGAAATGATCAATGAGATCGCGTCGGCATACCCGCAATTCACAATGTTTCGGTGCATCTGGCCGGCGAACGTGCCACCGCCCTTCTCGACAGTCGCGGCGTGATAGTCGCCCGGAACGGGGCCCTCGATTCCGCTTCCACGGCAGGTGTCGACGCCGATGAGGGTCAGGTTCTTCCCGCTCAGTCGGGCGACATCGGCCAGCGAGCAGATGCTGCGCCCCAGGAAGCTGCCGACCTCAACAAAGCGGCTTCCATCCGGGAAGCAGGCTGCAGCTTGCTCCTGGGCGTCCCGCCATCGGAACCACCCGGGAATCTCGCTCCAGTGCACGGAGCCTCCCTTCATGCCTGGGTTCAGAAGCGCCAACCGTTCCGCGGTCGCAGTCGCCGCCAGTCAATGATGCCTGCAAGTGGCTCGCCCCAGTCGGTCATCATGCTCGGCGAGAGACCCATCCACTCCACGTGATCAAGACAACCGCCCACGGCGCAGCCTGCACACTGCGCAATGGGACGCTCAGTTGAGGAAGCCGGAGATGAGCATGCGGAGAGCACGACGTACCGTGGCGGCAGCGGCTGGGTACCTCCTCGTGGGCATGGCGCTGGATGGCTGCTCCAGCCCCCGCGGCGCGGCGCCGCAGGAGCTGCAGGCTCCCCCTCACCACCAGCCCAACACCACGCTCAACCCGTCGAGCGCAGCGATCGAGCGATGATCCTTCCCATTTCCTTCCCGCGATCGGAACGCAAATGGTTTCGACAGCTTACAGCACAGAGGCTATTCGCATGAACTGGGAAAGCGCTTTCCCCTAAGGGCCTATCCCGCCAGGTCTGCACGCACGGATACGCCCGTGGACACGTC
>JBAXRL010000361.1:0-3818 GCA_037131205.1 Actinomycetes bacterium
TGCGCCGGCCGAGCCACTTCGAGCGGGAGCGCATCATGGCCAAGCAGTTCTTCGGTGGCTTCTTCGCCACGCTGACCTTCGCGGTCGCCGTCCTGGCGGCGCTGTTCGGCATCTTCACCCTGGTCAGCTACATCGCCGGGCCCGTCGGCGGCTGAGCGCGGCGTCCGCCGCGCCGCCGGCCGCCGCCGGCCGCCGCCGCCGGCGATACCGTCGGCGGCGTCTTCGCGGCGGCGGGGCGCCTCTTCCGCGGGGAGTGACGAAAGGTAGGCACTGGTTTGGCCCGCTTCATCGAACGCACCAGATACGACTGGTGGTCGACCGCCTGGAAGCTCGCGATCTTCGTGGCGGTCGTCCTTTTCGCGCTCCTCGTCATCTACCCGTGGCGCGGGTTCCTGCCCACGTTTCTGCTCATTCTGGCGGGGCTGTGGATGTACGTGGGCCTCGTGTCGCGCAGGTCCGGGTACCGCTGCGACAAGTGCGGCCGCGCCTTCCAGGTGCCGACGACGGTCAACTTCTTCACCGCGTCGGCGGTGGGCAAGAACCCCGACGGCACCTACTACAGCTACAAGACGCTCACCTGCCCGCACTGCGGCAAGAGCGGCAAGGCGCGCGTCCTTAAGCGTGTCGACGCGCAGGCCGCCAAAGGCAGCGGCAGGCTGCTCAAGTAGGCTGAGCGCGGCTCGTCAGAGCCCGAGCAGGTCGCCGAGCTCGGCCAGGGCGGCGCGGGCGGCGGCCTCGTCGACCGCGTAGAAGCCCCACTTGCCGCGCTTCGTCTCGTGGACCAGGCCGGCCTCGCGGAGCACCTTGAGGTGGTACGAGACCTTGGACTGCGCCAGGCCGTAGAGGCCCTGCAGCTCGCAGACGCAGACGCCCTCCGGCTCGACCCCGGAGGCTGCGGAGGCCGCTGGCCCGCGACAGCACTGGGCGGCCGTCATCTGCGCCAGCATGCGCAGACGGATCGGGTCGGAGAGCGCCCCGGCCGCGGCCGCCAGGCGCTCGGCCTTGTCGGCGTCGAGCCCGTCGCTCGCCGGGAGCGGCGAGACGCCGGCGGGCAATGGGCAGCACGCGGCCTGCGGCTGCTGCCCTGAGGCCGGCGTCTCGTCACGCGTGTACCTGGGCATGGGCCTGTTCCTCTCCGGGACGATCGGCCCTCGACAATACGCGGCAGGGGCGCTCATTTCAACAAGGACGGTGGCGTCACCGTTGACGTTCGCGCTCAGCGGAGGCGGCCCGCCGGCGCGCGCATGGTCGAAAGCGGTCGCATCCGTTGACGGTACTTCCAACGATACCGTTGGAAGTACCTCCAACGGAAGACGGTCGCATAGCACCTATGCCGAGGGCGGCGACCACGGCCTTCCGAGGCCGACGGCAGCCATGCCGCGGCTGCCGGAGCCGCGCCGGTCGAAGCGGAGGGCGACGCGCGCGGGCTATCGACTCGCCGCCGTCGGTGAAGGTGAGCCGCTCTCCCCTCAGGAAGGCCGGCCGATCCCGATCCTCCTCTTGCGCACTACGCCGCGCCCCGCGGCCCCGGCGGCACGGGCGGCCGCGGCTGTCCCGGCGGCCCCGGCGGCACGGCCGGCCGCGGCTGTCCCGGCGGCCGTGCCGCACGAAGTCCACGTGCACGGCGCGGGTCCGGGCGGCGGTGCGCGGCCCGGTCGGCGCCCGAGCAGCGGGTGGACTCGGAGCCGGGGGAGGTGGAGCTGACCGACCACCCCCTTCAGCGATTCCTGATGTGTCGCCGACTGTGCGGGGAACGCGGGGGCGGCCGGAAGGGCCAGCCCCGCCGCGGCGCTCAGACTTCGCCGGCCAGCCGTCGCAGGTAGTGCTCGACGACGGCCGGGATGTCCTCGGGGGCGGCTTCGACGACCTCGAGCCGCGGCAGGCTGTCGATGAAATCGCGGCGGTAGTTCTTCTGCGAGAGGCGGTGGTCGAGCACCACGACCACGCCGGTGTCGGTCTCGGTGCGGATGAGGCGGCCGAAGCCCTGGCGGAACTTGAGCACGGCCTCGGGCAGGTAGAACGCGCCGAACCAGCGTTCGCCGGCCTCGTCGCAGGCGCGGCGGCGCGCGTGGAACAGGGGGTCCTGCCGCGGGAAGGGCAGCTTGGCGATGACCAGGCAGGTGAGCGTGTCGCCGGGGAAGTCCTGACCGGTCCACAGCGTGTCGACGCCGAGCAGGATCGTCGCGGGATGGGTGCGGAACTCGTCGGCCAGGGCGGCCGCGCTGCCGTGCAGGCCCTGGGCCAACACGAGCACGCCGTCGTCCTCCAGGTGCGCGCCCAGCTCGGCGGCCACGAGGTTCATGTCGCGTTTGTTGGTGAACAGCGCCAGGGTGTGGCCGCCGGTCACCGCGGCGAGGCGTTTGAGGCGCTCGCCGTGACGCTGGGCGAGCGCGTCGGGCCGCCAGGCGCCGCCGGGGTCGTGCTCGAGCACGAGCACCGCCTGGCGGCTGAAGTCGAAGGGCGAGGGGAAGACGCGCTCTACCACATCGACGTCCGCGTCCAGGCCGGTCATGCCGCGGAAGTACGCGAACGAGCCGGATACCGTCAGGGTCGCGCTGGTGAGGACGGCGCTGCGCAGGCGGTCCCAGAGCGCCTCGCGCACCTGGCGCGCCGGCGTGAGGGGCGTGCGCGTGAGCGTCCAGCGCGCGGGGCGCGGAGCGCCGCCGTCCGCGCCGCCGCCGGCGCGCCAGGCGGCCTCGATCTCGCCCCAGACGACGGCCTCCGCGCCGCCGCTGTCGGGCAGCTCGCCGAGCACCGCGGCGTAGTTCGCCGCGTCCTCGGCGAGCGCCACCACGGCGGCGTGTTCGCGGTGCTCCTCGGGGAGCGCCTCGGCGGCCGGCGCCACGCCTGCGGCGAGCGCCGTGAGGCCCTCGGCGAGCAGGCCCGTGGCGACCGCGAACGGATCCCACGCCGGGTGCTCGCGCAGGCCCGGCGTGATCCAGACGGTCTGGTTGTACTCCGCGCCCGCGGCGCTCCGCCGGCTGTCGCCGCGGCCGCCGGGCTCGGCGTCTTCGTCGCGGGCGGCGACGCCGAGCCCGGCCAGCGTCTCGCCGACGGCGCGTACCAGGGCGGGGAGCAGCTCCGCCGCCCGTTCGCACGAATCGGCGGCGGCCGCGAGGGTGCGCGCCTCGCCGGGCTCGGCGCGCCGCGCGGCTGCGCGCAGCCTCAACGGCAGCGGCCGCTGCCTGCGGCGGCCGTGCAGATCGGCGAGAAGCAGGTCGATGGCGACCGCGTCGATCTCCTCGCTGTACGCCTCTGTGGCCTCGTGATACAGCAGATGCGCCTCGTCGATGACGACGTCCTCGAAGGGAGGGAGCGTGTCCGGAGCCGTGAGCAGCAAGGCGTGGTTGACGCACAGCAGGTGCGCCGCCTCGGCGCGGCTGCGCGCGAGCCGCCAGTGACAGGCGCGCCGCGAGGGGCAGTGCCGGCCCAGGCAGGTGGCCCGCGAAGAACGCAGCTCGCGGGCCAGCTCGGCGAGGGCGGCCAGCTCCCGGGAGGCGCGGTACGGCAGCGCCGAAAGGTCGACCTCACCGCGCCGCGCCCGGCCCACGAGGTAGGCGAGCGCCAGCGAGCGTTCGCGGTCCGGCAACGCCTCGCTCTCGGCGGCCACGGCCTCGTCCAGCCGCCGCCGGCAGATGTAGTTCTCGCGGCCCATGAGCAAGGCCCAGCGCCAGCCCGGCGGCAGCGCCTCCGCGACGATGGGCAGCTCGTGGGCGGCCAGCTGGCGCTGCAGGGCCTTCGTCTTGGTGCTCACCACGACGCGGCGGCCGGCGGCGGCGCTGGCGAACGCCGCCGGCAGCAGGTAGGCGAGGCTCTTG
>JBAXRL010000362.1:0-3817 GCA_037131205.1 Actinomycetes bacterium
AGGACGGCGAGATCGTCGTCTCGCACGACATCTGGCTCAATCCCGATATCACCCGAGGTCCGGACGGTGAGTTCCTCGCGCCCGGCAAGTCCGCCATGACAGAAGGCATCCCGCCCGACGAGCTGACCGCCTACCTGCAGCCGTACATGGTCAGGAACCTCACCTACGCGCAGCTGCGGCAGTACGACGTCGGGCGCCTCAATCCCGACAGCCCTTACGGGAAGTACTTTCCCGAGCAGTATGGGATGGACGGCGTGCGCATGCCCCTCCTGAAGGACGTCATCCGCTACGTCAACGGCGTCACCGGGGGCAAGGTGGGGTTCCAGATCGAGTTCAAGACAGACCCGCTGCACGACAGCTGGACGTATGCGCCAAAGCAGTTCGCGGCAGCGCTCGACAACGTGCTGGAAGAAGAGGGCATCACCCGCAACTGCGAGGTCCAGTCGTTCGACTGGCGGTGCCTGTACGAGCTGCAGAAGCTGGACGCGGAGGTCGCCACCGCCTACCTGACCGAATGGGACAACGAACCCGGCACGGAGTACAGCTTCTTCAGTGACGACGCGTCCATCGCCGGATTGTGGACGGGCGGCGAGCTGGTGAAGGACTACGACGACTCCATCCCTCAGATGGTCAAGGCGCTGGGCGGCAGGTGCTGGGAGCCGGAAGACGTCGAGCTGACGAAGGCAGCCCTCGATGAGGCCCACAGCCTGGGGTTGAAAGTCGTGGTGTGGACATGGCCGGAGCACAGCGGCAGTGCATTTGACGGCAAGACCGTGAAGCGGATGATCGCCTGGGGCGTGGACGGGATCATCACCGACGACCCCGGCCGGTTGATATCGATGCTGGCTGCTCGCGGGTACAAGACCCCTCAGCAGTTCCCGGCGGCGTACTGAGGCGCGGCGCAGCGCATGCACACGGGCCTCTCCCCGTCGGACGAAGCGGCCGGGTGCACGGAGCAGGGCCGCGCCTGCTTGAAAGCGGCGCGGCTGGAGGAGGCCCAGGAGCTGCTGGAGCGGGCGGTGGAGTCGGGCGGCGGCGCCTCCAGCCTGGCCGACCTGGGCACCGTGCGCCGGTTGCAGGGCCGGCACGCCGAGGCGGCCGAGCTCTACCGGCGAGCCCTGGCCGTCGATCCCGAGCAGCTTGAGGCCTGGCAGGGGCTGGCCTGGGTGCTGTGCCTCCAGGGCAACGCGGCCGCGGCCGTGCAACGCCTGAGCGAGCTCGTCGAGAAGCACCCCGACTCTGTGTCCCTACGAGCCACCCTGGGCGACATCCACTACGAGCTGGATCACTACCGGGCGGCGCTGGAGTGCTACGAGCACGTGCTGGACGCTCATCCCGAGCACCTGGGCTGCCGCCTGGGGCTGGCGCGCTGCCTGTCGCGGCGGCCGCTCCTTGCTCTCAGGCTGCGCTCGCCGCGGCATCTCGTGGAGAGCCTGGCGGCCGCGGAGGTGGACCCCGAGCTGCTGGCTCAGGGCGCCGCGGTCCTGCTGCGGGATTCGCCGGCGCTGCTCGAGGATCCTCTGCTGCTCGCCGTCCTGGGCCAGGCGATCCTGACCGATCTGCGCCTCGAGCACGCGCTCACGCAGGCGCGGCGGGATCTGTGCCTGGCCCCTCCTCACGAAGCCCCGGAGCTGGCCCATGCGCTGGCCGCGCAGTGCCGTCTCAACGAGCTCGCCTGGCCCGTCAGCCCGGAAGAAGAGGCTTGCCTGGCCTCAGCCCCCGAGTGGGTGTGCGCGATGTACGGCCCCGAGGGAGTCTCCCCGGAGCTGGTGGAGCGGGGCCGGCGCATCCCGACGCTCACGCCGATCTCCGCCGGGACTTCGACCGAGGTCCGGGGTCTCTACGAAGCCAACCCCTATCCGCGCTGGCGCCGGCTCTCCCGTGGGGCCCCACTGGACCTGGATCAGAACCTGCGGCTGCTCGCCGGCGGCGAGTGGGACCCTCCGGACTTCCTGAAGCGCCCGCGTCTGCTCGTGGCCGGCTGCGGCACCGGCCGCGATCTCCTGAACGCCGCCCGGACGTGGCGTCCCGCCGCCGTCACGGGGTTCGACCTCTCGCGCACCAGCCTCGCCTACGCGCAGCAGATGGCCGAGGGCCTGGGCGTCGAGGTCGAGCTGTACCACGCCGACCTGCTGCAGCTGGACGGCTGGGAGCGTGAGTTCGACGCCATCGTGTGCACGGGCGTGCTGCACCACTTCGAGGACCCGCTCGCCGGCTGGCGCCGCCTTCTGCGTCTGCTCCGGCCGGGCGGCGTCATGCTGGTGGGCCTGTACAGCGAGACGGCGCGCCGGGCCATCGTGGCCGCGCAGGCCGAGGTGCGTCGCATGGGCGTGCCGCCCACGCCGGCGGGCATCCGCGCGGCGCGGGCCTACCTGGGAAGCCTGCCGCAGGACCATCCGGCCTTCGGCTGCACCGTCCTGCGGGACTTCTACTACCTCAGCGGCTGCCGCGACATGCTCTTCCACGTGCGGGAGCACCGCTTCACGTTGCCGCGCATCGCCGCCGCGCTCGACGAGCTGGGGCTGACCTTCCTCGCCTTCGAGACGGACGGCGCCGTGCGCCATCTCTACAGGACGCTGTTCGGCGCGGGGACGAGTCTGCCGTACTGGGAGAAGCTGGAACAGTTGTATCCAGAGACGTTTCTGGGTATGTACCAGTTCTGGTGTCAGAAAGGTGACCGATAGCAGACACGTAACCGCCAACCGACAGGAGGACGACCAATGAGCGAGAGTGAGAAGGAAAGAGTCATCGCCGCCGAGGTGATCGTCAACGCGTGGAAGGACGAAGCCTACCGCCAGAAGGTGATCGACGATCCCGTCGGGGCCTTGAAGGAAGCCGGCCTTACGCTGCCGGCTGACTGCCAGGTCACGGTGCTGGAGAGCACGAGCACCGTCTCGCACATCTCCATCCCCCGCCTCGAGGACATGGCCGCCGGCGAGAAGGAGCAGTTCATGGCCGAGCTGGCCAGGCTGATCCCCATCCCCGCCGGCCGCGAGCTCCGCCTGCACCAGAACACCGAGAACGAGCGCTTCCTGGTGCTGCCGCTGCCGCCCCACCAGGCGGAAGAGCTCAGCGATGAGGAGCTGAAGATGGTGCTTGGGGCCGGCAACGGCGGCAACGCCGGCCTCCTCGGCGGCAACGGCGGCCTCCTCGGCGGCAACGGCGGCGCCGGCGGCAACGCCGGTCTCCTCGGCGGCAACGGCGGCAACGGCGGCACCGGCGGCTTCTTCGGCTGAGGCGGCGCGGGCGGCTGCGGCCGCACGGGGAGGGCACGGTCGTTCGTGGACTTGTACTGCGGCCGATGCTACGCTCGGACGCTCGAAGCACGCACCTATCTGAAGGGTACTCACCGTGGGCAATTACCAGAACGTGACAGCTCTACCGCCGGTCGGAATCGAGAAGAAGCGGGCGTTCCTGGTCGGTGGCGGCATCGGTTCGCTGGCCGCCGCCGCGTACCTCATCCGCGATGGTCATATGGCCGGCGGGCAGATCACGATCCTCGAGGAACTGCAGGTCGCCGGGGGCAGTCTGGACGCTTCGGGGAACCCGGCTGAGGGGTACCTCGAGCGTGGCGGCCGGGAGATGGAGGCGCACTACGAGTGTACGTGGGACCTGTTCTCCCAGGTGCCCTCGATCGTCACGCAGGGCCGCACGGTGCTCGAGGAGTTCCGCGAGCTCAACAACGCCGACCCGAACGAGGCCACGACCCGGATCATGAACGACAAGGGCGTGCCGGACACGAGCACCTCGCTGGGCCTGTCGCACCACAACGTCCGGGAGCTCACGAAGCTGACGCTGGCCACCGAGGAGTCGCTTG
>JBAXRL010000363.1:0-3817 GCA_037131205.1 Actinomycetes bacterium
CCCCCGCCGCGAAGGTCAGCGCGCCGAGAACTTCGACAGCGACTCCGAGAGATGCTTCTGGTGACGCTCGGTCTGGGCTTTCAGCGTGCCGAGGACTTCAGCCACCTCCGGCGCGTCCTCGGCGGTGACCACGAACAGCTGCGACTCGATCAGCGAATCTTCGAGGTGGACGGCGGTGCGAAAGGCCTCCTGCAGCGGCAGACCCGCGGCGGCGGTGAGCTGGGCCAGGTTGACCAGGCGCTTCGTCTCGGCGCGCACCTCGTCGAGGTCGATAGCGCGCGCGCTGACGAACGCCTGCAACGCCGCCGCATCGACACGCTCCGGCAGCGAGCGCAGCAGCTTGCCGTGGGTGTACTCCTCGGCGCACAGCGTCTTCCAGAGGTCGCCGACCTCCGGGTACCGTTGCGCGAACGCGTTGTACAGGGCACTCATGGCCTCTTCATGCTCGGCCAATGCCTCGACTACAGTCTTGGGATCGCTGCCACCCGTCATCGCTTCGCCTCCGTGAATTCGTGTATCGGGGGGACATATACCCGCTGAAGCGCCCCTGCGCTGCGCCTCAGCCTTCAGGCGTCTGCCAGCGCTCCAGCCAGACCGC
The DNA here is from genome assembly GCA_037131205.1 of Actinomycetes bacterium. Classification (GTDB taxonomy): domain Bacteria; phylum Actinomycetota; class Thermoleophilia; order UBA2241; family UBA2241; genus CAIXSE01. Next base: position 599 of record JBAXRL010000363.1, read on the forward strand.
GACCGAGCGGTTCATCTCGTGGGCGAAGTCGGCGGTGTACTTGCGTGCGTAGACGTCCTGACCGATGCTCTCGATGCCCTGCCGAAAACCGCTCGGGGCGTGCAGCTGCGCGAGCTCGTCAGAGGTTTCGCGCAGCTCTTCGGCGCTCAGGCGGCGGTAGCGGTCCTTGTGCACCATGTGCCTCTCGTAGTGCGGGGTGGGGCGGCGGGGCTTCGCCGGCCGCCCGAAACACAGCATCGCGATGGGCAGCGTGTGATTGGGCAGATCAAGCAGCTCCGCGTGTTCCTCGGCGCGCTCGAGGATGTCGCCGATGTAGCACGAGCCGATGCCCAGCGACTCGGCCGCGATCACCGCGTTCTGCGCGGCGATCAGGGCGTCACAGCAGGCGTCCAGCAGGTCGCCGGGGCCGGGGACGGTGCGATGCCTGACGCCCGGCATCTCGCTCACGCCCGCGATCGCGAAGAGGTCGATCCATTTCTGGTAGTCGGCGACGAACACGAGTACCCAGGGCGCCCTGGCGATGAACGGCTGGTCGTCGCAGGTCACCGCCAGCCGGTCTTTGAGCGCCTGGTCCTCGATCTCGATGATCGAGTACAGCATCAGGTTGCCGGCGGTCGGCGCGCGCATCGTGGTGTGCAGGATCGTCTGCTTCTCCTCGTCGCTGAGCGGCGCCGAGTCGTAGGAGCGCGTGGAGCTGCGTGCATTCATCAGCTCGATGGTCGGATTCACCTGGTCTCCTTGGAGTAGCGCGGCCGGACCGCCGGACGGCCGCGAGAGACCGCGGGCGACGGCTGCCTGTATCCTAGCGGCACGACAGACGACCGGGAGGACCGCATGACACGCAGCGTGACACTGGCCGCCACACAGATGGCGTGCAGCTGGGACATCGAGGCAAACCTGGCCAAGGCCGAGGAGCTGGTTCGCCTCGCGGCCGGCCGGGGGGCTCATGTCGTGCTGCTCCAGGAACTGTACGAAACCCCGTACTTCTGCATCGACGAGAACGGCCGCCACCTGGATCTGGCGCGCCCGGCGGACGGCCACCCCACGATCGCGCGCCTGCGGCGGCTGGCCGCCGAGCTGGAGGTCGTGATCCCGGTGAGCTTCTTCGAGCGCGCCGGCAGGGTGTTCTTCAACTCCCTGGCTATGGTCGACGCCGACGGCACGGTGCTCGGCGTGTACCGCAAGAGCCACATCCCGGATGCCATCGGTTACCGGGAGAAGTACTACTTCAGCCCCGGCGACACCGGGTTCAAGGTCTGGCCCACTCGTGCCGGCGTGCTGGGAGCGGGCATCTGCTGGGACCAGTGGTTCCCGGAGAGCGCGCGCTGCATGGCGCTGATGGGCGCCGAGGTGCTGCTCTACCCCACGGCGATCGGGCAAGACCCTCCGCTGCCGGAGGCCGACTCTCGCGACGCCTGGCAGCGCGTGCAGCAGGGGCACGCCGCGGCGAACTTCATGCCGCTCGTGGCGGCGAACCGCGTCGGCGTCGAGACGGGGCGGGACGCCAGCATCCGGTTCTACGGCTCGTCCTTCATCGCCGATCACACCGGAGCCAAGCTTGCCGAGGCCTCGCGTGATGCAGAGGAGGTCATCACGGCGACGGTCGATCTCGACGAGGTACGCCGTTACCGCGAGGACTGGGCGGTGTGCAGAGACCGGCGTCCGGGTCTGTACGGCCCGCTCTTCACCATGGACGGCCGGTCGCGCTCGGCCGACGCCGGCTGACGGAGCGGCGGCGTGGTGGCGGCGTCGGCCCTTCAGGCCGGCGCGTCGAGCAGCCGCCGCAGCGCCGCCTTGGGATCGTCGACGATGGGCGCGCCGTGGTCGAAGCACAGGATGCCGAACGGCAACCCGAGCAGCTTGTGGACGCTGCGGCGCGTCTCGGCGGGATCCTCGTGGAACTCGGGCGGGACCAGGCGCAGCGCGCCGTCACCCGGGTTCATCACGAGGTCCGAGCAGAACACCGCGCCCGGGTCGCCCTCGAGCAGCAGCGAGTAGTGCGGCCACTCGGGGCCGGGCGTGCGCACGGCGACGAGGCCGCCGGGGAGCACGTCGCCGTCCGCGTAGCGGCAGTCGGGCTCCTCGTCGGCGGCCGAGGCGTCCATGGGCAGCCACACCTCGATACCGAGCTCGCGGCGGTAGCGCCAGGCGGCCCGCTGATGGCACTTGGCCGTCAGTACGACGGCCGTCGGACGCGGCAGCGACGCCAGCGCGTCCTCCGCCAGGCGCACCGGGTCGATGAGCACGCAGCCGTCGCCGCTTACAAGGGCGTGCGAGCTCGAGACGTTGCCGCCGATGCCGCTGTTGTGGATCCGCCAGTGGAAGAGGCCCTCCACGACCTCCTCGACCTCGGCGGCCGTCTCCCGTGGTTCACTCATCTCTCCTCCTCTGCGCTCGAGCGGTGCGCTCGCGCCAGGTCAGACTGACGCTTTGGGCATATGCTGGTCAAGCGTTTCGTACCCGCGGGCTCGCGCGGCGTCTCCGACGAAGGTAATCTACGGGCAGATGTGTCGAACAACAGAGGCGCGGCGCCATCGGCTCCGCGCCCGATGGTTGCACCGCGACCGTCGCGACACCGCCTCGCAGGAGGAACCTGGCATGACCGAGAAACCCGTCCGCCGCGGCAAGATGCTCTCGCCGCCCAGCCTCGTGGGGCTCGCCGCCGGGCTCGTGCCGGTCGGCTTGTCCTTCGCGCCTTCGCTGCTGCCCCGCCCCTTTCTGATGCAGGGGGTCATCACCGGCATCTGCGTCGCGCTGGGCTACGGCATCGGCGTGCTCGCCGCGTGGGCGGTGCGCCGGCTGACGAAGTGGGAGCCGGCGCCTCGCGTGAGGCGCATCGCCTGGATCGTCGTGCTGGTTGCGGCGGTGGCCGTCATCGTCGCCGCCGACCTCGCCGGCACAGCGTGGCAGAACGAGGTCCGACGCCTGCTCACGATGGCGCCCATCACTTGGACGCTCCCCTTGCAGGCGATCCCCGTGGCGGCGCTCATGGCCGCGCTCCTCCTGATCGTCGGCCGCGCCCTGCGCGCCGCCACGCGCGGCCTCGGTCGCCTTCTGGGGCGCCGCCTGCCGCAGTGGGCCGGCCTGACCATCGGCGGCGTCATCGTCGCGCTGGCCGTCGTCGTCCTGCTTGTCGCCGCGTTCAAGGGGTTCGAGGCGCTCACCAACGACATCTACAGCAAGACGAACGACACGACCGCCGAGGGGATCGTGCAGCCC
>JBAXRL010000364.1:0-3804 GCA_037131205.1 Actinomycetes bacterium
GGTGGAGCTCGTTGGGCCGCGGCTTTCGCCAGCGTAACCCGCTGGTGCTGGTCGCGGCTGCCCTGCTGGCGCTGGGCGCGCTGCTCGTCTTCCAGAGCGCGCTCGTCGATGGCGGCCTCACGCTGGTCTCGGAGGGCCGCCTGCTGCGCATCGCCAACGACGACTATCTGCACGTTGCCTACCGTGTCGCAGAGCTCAAGAAGGAGCCGTTGCAGCAGCGCACCATCTACCTCTTCGGCGGCTCCGGGACCATGGAATGCTTCGTCGACCAGGAGTCGCTCGGGGCCGAGGTATCGGCCGCGTCCGGCCAGGACGTGCGGGTCGTCAGCCTCGCCGCGCATCGGCAGAGCATGGCCATGTCGCTGGCGCTCGCCGACAACCTGCCGGATGGCCCGGCGCTGCTGGCCATCGGCCTCGCGCCCATCCGCATGACCGCCGACCCGCGGGAGGACGCGCGCCTGCTCTCCGGCCGGCCGCTCCTGGTGCACAGCCCGCGGCTCGAGTCGCTGGCCCCGCGCTTCTACGGGCAGAGCCCCACAGGACTCGGGGTGATTCCCGGCTTCTTCGACTACCTCGGGTCGTACGTGAAGGCGCGCGACGGCAAGGCCGGGCGCCCGGCGCTGGGCGATTCCCTGGCCTACGCCGAGCACTACTACCCGCCGGGCGCCAAGGGGCATCTGCCCCTCGGCAAACGGCGCAACGTGCTGTACGTGCTCGAGGAGGACGTGCGGCTGTACCGCCTGTATTCCGCCTACAACCTCGCGATGCTCGAGGAGATCCTGAAGCTGGCGCGCGACCGCGGCTTCGCCGTGGCGCTCTACGACCAGCCTCTCAACGCCTCGGCGGCGGGGCCCGACTGGGCCGGCGTCGTGCCCGCCTACCGGGCGGCGTGCCGGCGGCTCGCCCGCGAGTACGGCGTGGCCTACCTGCACATCGAGCGCGCCGTGAAGCTCAAGGACGACGACTTCGCCGACCTCTTCCACCTGCTGGCGCCGGGGCGCGCCAAGTGGCAGCCCGAGATGGCGCGCCAGCTTGCGGCGGCGCTGCGCTCTCCGTCGGGTCCGGTCGCCCTGCGCTCCGGCGTGCAGCCGGCGGTCGCTTCGCCGCCGCGGGCTGATTGACCTCCGTGGCCGGGTCGACGTGCGGGGCGTCGCTCAGGCGCGCGGCACGTAGCGCTCGGGCGCCCAGTCCTCCGCCACGCGCCGGGTGACGGCGGCGGCCAGCAGCGCGCCCGCTTCCGCGTCGTCCGGCTGCATCACTTCGAACGCCGAGTGCATGTTGCGCACGGGGATGCTGAAGGAGAGCGTCGCCGCCTGACCTGCGGCCATGAGCTCCTCGGCGTCGGTGGAGGTGCGGCCGGGAATCGCTTTGACCTGCACGGGGATGCTCTCGGCGGCGGCCACCTCGCGGGCCAGGGCGAGGAGCGCCTGGTTGCTGGCCGCGCCGCGGTGCAGCACCGGCCCTGCGCCCAGCTTGACCTCGCCGCCGAGCTTCTTGACGTCCATGCCCGGGTCGTCGCTGGCGAAGTCCACATCGACGACGATCACGACGTCTGGCCGCCGGCGCATGGCTATGGCCTTGGCGCCCATGAAGGTGGTCTCTTCGTGCACCGTGGTGAGGGCCGTGAGCTGCGCCGCCGCGGGCGCCGACGCGTAGTGCTCGAGGGCGCGGGCGCAGACGTACACGCCGGCCCTGTTGTCGAAGGCCGGCGAGGCGTAGCGCCCGTTGGCCAGCGGGAGGAAGACGGCGGGGAAGGTGATGGGATCGCCGATCTGCACGAGCGCCAGGGCCTCGTCGCGGCTCGTGGCGCCGAGGTCGAGCCACTGCTCGTCGAGGTCCGGCGCCTTGGCGCGCTCGTCCCTGGTCATCTTGTGCGAAGGCCGGCGGCCGACCACCGCGTTGACCGGGCCGCCGGGGCCGTGCACCACGAGGTTGCGGCCGGGGAGCAGCTGCGCATCGACGCCGCCGATCTTGTCGAACGAGACGTAGCCGTGCTCGTCGACGTAGGTGACGATGAGGCCGATCTGGTCGTTGTGGGCGGTGACGACCACGTGCGGCGAACCGCCGGGGACGACGTCCGCCCAGACATTGCCCAACGGATCGCCCTGCGGGGAGGCGCTGGCGGCGAGGCGCCGGCGCACGACCTCCTGGGCCGGCGCCTCGAAGCCGCTGGGCGCCGGCGCGGCGCACAGATCACGCAGGAAGTCGAGGTCGGTGGCCATGGGTTCCTCCGCTGTCGGGTGTGTAGGGGCGTCGGCTGCGCCGGCGGGCCGCGCCGACGCCCCCGCATCCTATCTGCAAAGGGGCGCGGGGGCGCCCGCGCCGGGGGATGCGCTGCGCGCTCCTTTGGGGCGCGGGCTTCGCACGCCCCCGGCGCCGTAGTATCGTGGTGTCATCGAGACGCCCGCCGGCATACCCCGGCGCCCGCCGCGGCGCCGCTCCGCCGAGCGCCGCCGCCATCTGGCGCGGCGGCGCGGCATCGCGCTCGTAGTCGTCCTGATCGTCATCGTCGTGCTCGTATGGCGCGTCGTGGCCTGCGGCTGTGGCGGGACCGGCGTCGCGGCGCTGACCTACGGCCCCGTGCCGCCGGCCCCGCTGCCGTCCCTCACCGGCGACGGCGTCAAGGTCGGTACCTTTCTCGGTAACTACTCGCGGCGGTTCTACGGTCTGGGACCGGCGCCCAAGCGGCTGCAGGTGCTGTGGAAGGCGCGCCTCGGCAGCGGCTGGAGCTCGGGCAAGTACGACACCGACCCGCCGGGCAAGTGGGCGGGCAGCGGCTGGACGGGCATGCCCAACATCGTCATCGACGGCGGCAAGCCCTACGTCCTGGTCGGCGGCTACGACCACCGCCTGCGCCGCCTTGACGCGGTGACCGGCGCCGTGGTCTGGGAGTACGAGTACGACGACATCATCAAGAGCAGCCCGTCGGTGTTCCAGAATCCCGACCCCACCGGCGCCGACGACAAGTACATCGTCTGCGCCGGCTCGCGCCGCGGCTACCCCCTGAAGCTCGCCGATCCAGGCGTCGCGCCCTACCGGGCGGTGACGTTCGGCAGCGGCAAGGAGCTCTGGCGCCTGCCGGTACCGCAGACCGCGTGCTACAGCCGCGACTGTGACGGCAGCGGCTTCTACCTCGACGGCCGCCAGTACATCGGCGTGGAGAGCGGGTGGATGTACGCCCTCGACCCGCTGCGCACCGAGGACTGGAACGGGCGGAAACGACCCCGGATCGTCGCCCAGCGGCTGCTTGTCGGCGACGCCCGCGCGAAGTCGCACGAGGGCAACCTCGTGCTGGAGTCGTCGGCGTCGGTGCTCGGCCGGCGGATCTACATCGCCTCCGGCGCGGGACACGTGTACGGCATGCGGCGCAGCGACCTGGCGGTGGAGTGGGACTTCTTCACCGGCTCCGACCTCGACGGGACCGTGGTGCCCACGCGCCGCGCCAAGCTTCTCGTGCCGGTGGAGAAGCAGTACATCAAGGGCCATGGCGGCGTCCTCTGTCTCGACCCGTCGCGGCCGCCGGAGAAGGCCATCGACTGGTTCTTCCCCACCGGAGAGCGCAAGGTCGGGGAGTGGAAGGGCGGCCTGATCGGCTCCTGCGCGGTCAACGACGAGTACAACCGCGACGGCCGCCTGCCGGCGCTGGCGGCGTTCAACGCCATCGACGGCTACCTGCACGTGGTCTCGCAGGACGTCATGAGCGGCCGGCTGGTCGAGGGTCCCAACCTGGAGCCGGGCCTGCAGACGCCGGTGGAGATCGCGCGGCTGTGGAACGGCGGCGCGATCTCCACGCCCCTGCTCTTC
>JBAXRL010000365.1:0-3795 GCA_037131205.1 Actinomycetes bacterium
TACGAGCTCGAGCTCAAGGCGAAGCAGGCGCGCAAGCACCAGAGCCAGATCGTGATCAAAGAGATCAAGTTCCGGCCCAAGGTGGGCGTGCACGACTACGAGACCAAGAAGGGCCACGTGCTGCGCTTCCTGCAGCACAAGGACAAGGTCAAGGTCACGATCATGTTCCGCGGCCGCGAGATGGTCCATCCGGAGCGCGGCGAGACGCTGCTCTTGCGGCTCGCCGAAGATGTCAAGGAATACGGCGTCATCGAGTCCAAGCCCCTGCAAGACGGGCGCAACATGGTCATGATGCTGGCGCCGGTCAAGTAGCGGGAGGGAGGTACGTATGCCGAAGACAAAGACCCACAGCGCATCCAAGAAGCGCTTCCGTCTCACGGGCACGGGCAAGCTGGTCCGCCGCCACGGGATGAAGAGCCACCTCCTGGAGCACAAGAGCGCCAAGCGCAAGCGGGGCTTCCGCAAGCTGAACGACGTCAGTCCGGCCGACACCAAAGGGATCAAGCGCCTGCTCGGACTGCGCTAGGTCGACGCAAGCGATCCACCGCCCGGCCGGCGCCGCAGGCGCCGGCCGGCGTAGTGCCAAGGAGTACGCACCATGTCTCGTATCAAACGTAGCGTCAACGCGCGCAAGAAGCGCCGCAAGGTGCTCGAGCAGGCGAAGGGCTACCGCGCCACCAAGAGCTCGAGCTACAAGCGGGCCAAGGAGCAGGTGCAGCGCAGTGGCCAGTACGCCTACCGCGACCGTCGCGTGCGCAAGCGTGAGTTCCGCAAGCTGTGGATCATCCGCATCAACGCGGGCGCCCGCGAAAACGGCCTCTCATACAATCAGTTCATCCACGGCCTGCAGCTGGCTCAGGTCGAGCTCGACCGCAAGATCCTCGCCGAGCTCGCCGTGAGCGACCCCAAGTACTTCGCCTCGCTCGTCGATCAGGCGCGCGTCGCCCTCGAAGCGGCCTGAACGCCGGCTGGGCAGGCGAGCAGCTTGGGGTTTTAGGCCAACCACTCGGCAGCACCCGGAACGCCCTCGTGAAGAGGGCGTCGTCGCTGCGTCAGCGTAAGTTCCGCGAGCGCGAAGGCGCCTTTCTGGTGGAGGGCGCCGACCTGGTCGCGGCCGGCCTCGCCGCCGGCCACCGGCCACAGGTCGTCTTTGTGCGCGCCGCACGCGCCCTCGAGCTCAGCGCGCGTCTGGGGCTGAGCGCCGAGGGCGGGCCGGCGGCGGACGGCGCTCACGCGGCGCCGCCGGCCGTCTACCCGGTCGCCGAGCGCGTCGCCGCAAGAATCAGCACCCTCGAGACGCCGCCGGACGTCATGGCGGTGTTTCCCCTGCCCGAGCGCCGCGCGCCGGCGACGCTGCCCGGCACGGGCGGCGCGCCCGCAGCGGGCGCGTCCCCAGGCGCGCCCGGCGGGGCGCTGGTCGTCTACGCCGACGGCATCGGCGACCCGGGCAACATGGGCACGCTGCTGCGCGCGGCGGTGGCCTTCGGCGCCACCGCCCTGGCCACCGCCCCGGGCTCCGCCGACCTGTACGGCCCCAAGACGGTGCGCGCCGGGATGGGCGCCATCTTCGGGCTGCCCCTGTTCCCGGAGGTGCGGCTGGCCGACGTGCTCGCGGCGCTGCCCGGGGCCGCGGTGTACGGCCTGGCCGCCCACGAGGGCGTGCCGCTCGCCGCGGCCGCGTTGCGGCGCCCGGCCGTGCTCGTCGTGGGCGCCGAGCGCCCCGGCCTCTCGGCCGAGGCTCTCGCGCACGTGACCCGGCTCATCACGATCCCGCTGGCGCCGGGCTTGCCCGGAGGGGTTGAATCGCTCAACGCCGGGGTGGCCGGCGCGATCGCGCTCTACGAATTCTCGCGCCGCCCCGCGGCGCCCGCGAAAGGATGACCATGGACGACGCCGAGCTGCAGATCCTGAAACAGCGCGCCCCGGGCCTGGCGGCTCTGTACACCACGGCCCGCGACACGATCCTGCGGGCCGCCGACGGAGCCGCCCTCGAGCAGGCGCGCGTCTCCACCCTGGGCCGCAAGAGCGCGCTCACCGAGCTCCTGCGCTCCATCCCGACGCTGCCGGCGGAGGATCGCCCGCTGCTCGGCAAGGGCGGCAACCTGGTGCGCCGCGAGCTCGAGGGGCTCGTGGAGGAACGCGAGGCGGAGCTGAGGCGCGCAGCGCTGTCCGCCTCGCTGGCTCATGAGCGCCTCGACGTGACGCTTCCGGGTCAGCCCTTCCCGGCCGGCCATGAGCACCTCATCAGCCAGACGATGCGCGAGGTCGAAGACATCTTCATCGGCCTCGGCTATCGCATCGCCGAGGGCCCCGAGGTCGAGCTCGACTACTACAACTTCACGGCTCTGAACACGCCGCCCAGTCACCCGGCGCGCTCGGCCCACGACACCTTCTGGGTGGTCGAGCAGCGCGAGACGATGCCCGACGCCGTTGTGGACGCCGACCGCGGCGTGCTTCTGCGCACCCACACCTCTCCCGTGCAGGTGCGTGTCATGGAACAGCAGCAGCCGCCCGTGTACGTCGTCTGCCTCGGCAAGGTCTACCGCCGCGACTCCGACGCCACGCACACGCCGATGTTCCACCAGGTCGAGGGTCTTGTCGTCGACGAGGGCATCACGCTCGCCGATCTCAAGGGCACCCTGCACCACTTCACGCAGGAGCTCTTCGGCGGCGAGCGCGCCATCCGTATGCGCCCCCACTTCTTCCCGTTCACCGAACCGAGCATCGAGGTCGATGTGAGCTGCGAGCTCTGTGGCGGCAAGGGTTGCCGCTCGTGCAAGCACTCCGGCTGGCTCGAGATCATGGGCGCCGGCATGGTCGACCCGGCGGTCTACGACTTCGTCGACTACGACCCCGAGAAGGTCAGCGGCTTCGCCTTCGGCATGGGCGTCGAGCGCATGGCGATGCTCAAGCACGGCATCCCCGACCTGCGCCTGTTCTACGACAACGACGTCCGCTTCCTGCGGCAGTTCTGAGAGGGGGCGGCGACCATGCGAGTACCGTTCAGCTGGATCAAGGAGTACGTCGACTGGCGTGGCGGCGTCGAGGAGCTCGCCGAGGTCCTCACGATGTCGGGCACCGAGGTGGAGGGCATCGACTGGGTCGGCGCCCCGCGCGACGCCGGGAACCTCAGCCGCTTCGTGGTGGGCAAGGTGCTCACGCGGGGCAGGCATCCCAACGCCGACAAGCTCAGCCTCTGCACCGTCGAGGTCGGCGCGGCCAACGGCGGCGTGACGCAGATCGTCTGCGGCGCCGACAACTTCCGCGCCGGCGATACCGTGGCGGTGTCGCTGACCGGGGCGACCCTCGAGAACGGCCTCAAGCTCAAGAAGGCCAACCTGCGCGGCGTCGAGAGCAACGGCATGATGATGAGCGAGCAGGAGCTCGGTTACGAGGAGAAGAGCCCGGGCATCGTCATCCTGCCCGACGCGTGGATCGTGGGCACGCCGCTGCAGGAGTACCTCCCGGTGAGCGAGGCCGTGCTCGAGCTCGAGCTCACCTCGAACCGCCCCGACTGCTTCAGCATCTACGGCATCGCCCGCGAGGTCGCGGCTGCAGCACGGCTGGAGTTGGCGCCGCCGCCTACCGCCGGACCGGCGGTGCTGGGCGGCGCTCCGGCTCACGAGGCGCTCAAAGTCGAGGTCGCCGACCCCGACCTGTGCCCGCGCTATGCGGCCCAGGTCATCCGCGGCGTGACGGTCGGCGACTCGCCGGCGTGGCTCAAGGCGCGCCTCACGCACGCCGGCATGCGCCCCATCAGCAACGTCGTCGACGTGACCAACTACGTGATGCTCG
>JBAXRL010000366.1:0-3770 GCA_037131205.1 Actinomycetes bacterium
GGATACGTTGCGCCGAAAGGGCCGTTCAGGGCCGTGGCTCTCCTTTCCGTCACCCCCATCCGATAGACTTCGTGGGGCGTCCCTCGGAGCTTCGCTAGCCTCCGGTCTGGGGCGCGGGGCCAGCAGACCGTGGAGGGTGCGGCGTGCGTCAGCTCGTCATCGACAACCCGGTCATTAACTCGGCGTTTCTCGAGCCGGACAAGCACTTCAAGTTCACCGACGACGGCATCACCGACGAGATCGTCGAGTCGCGCCGCCCCAGCGCCTACTTCATCCCCGTGGCGCAGCCCAAAAAGAGGGGCAAGCAGCTCGAGCTGGGCACCGAGTGGACCGACGACCGGCGCCGCGAGAACGACTACATCAACGAGGTCCGCGCCGCCGTCGGCGACTGGCGCCGGCGCGACTACCCGGGCGTCACGCGCACCACGCGCCGCCTGCTTGAGTACTGGCAGCGGCGTGATCGCGACCGCCGCCTCTTCTTCTGCCAGATCGAGGCCGCCGAGACGGCGATCTACCTCAGCGAGTGCGTCGCGCGGTCGGGTAAGCAGTACCTGACCAACAAGCTGCGCGAGGCCAACGAGGCCGCCAACCCCGAGCTCGATCGCATGGCCCTCAAGATGGCCACGGGCAGCGGCAAGACCGTGGTGATGGCCATGCTCATCGCCTGGCACGCGCTCAACAAGGTCGAGGCGCCGCAGGACGCCCGGTTCGGCGATTCGTTTCTCATCGTGGCGCCGGGCATCACCATCCGCGACCGCCTGCGCGTGCTGCTGCCCAACGACGCCGACAACTACTACCGCAAGCTCGACGTCGTGCCGCCGGAGCTCATGGAACGGCTGGGCCGCGCCAAGGTGGTGATCACCAACTTCCACACCTTCCTGCTGCGCGAGAAGATCGCGGCCGGCAGGCTGACCAAGCGCCTGCTGGCCGGCCGCGACCCCGGTGCGCAGAGCCCCTTCACCGAGACGCCGGACCAGATGGTGCGCCGCGTCTGCCGCGAATTCGGCACGAAGCGCAACATCGTGGTGATCAACGACGAGGCGCATCACTGCTACCGCGGCAAGCCGGCGGAGGCCGGGGAAGAGGGTGACGGCGGCGCGGGGGCGGGGGAGAGGCTCAAGGGCGACGAGCGCAAAGAGGCGCAGAAGCGCGACGAAGAGGCACGCGTCTGGATCAGCGGCCTCGAGGCCATCAAGCGCAAGATTGGCATCCGCGCGCTGTACGACCTCTCGGCGACGCCGTTCTTTCTGCGCGGCTCGGGGTACGCCGAGGGCACATTGTTCCCGTGGGTGGTCAGCGACTTCTCGCTGGTCGACGCCATCGAGTGCGGCATCGTCAAGGTGCCGCGCGTGCCGGTGGCCGACGACGCCATGACCTCGGTGATCCCGATGTACCGGCACCTGTGGCCGCACGTGAAGGACAGCCTGCCGAAGAAGGGCCGCAAGGCCGAGGACGCAGCCGTCGGCCTGCCCAAGCTGCCCAAGGAGCTCGAGGCGGCGCTGCTCAGCCTCTACGGCAACTACGAGAAGTACTTCGCGGCCTGGACGAGCGCCGCCGAGGACGCCGGTCAGGGCAGCAGCCTCACGCCGCCGGTGTTCATCGTGGTGTGCAACAACACCAGCGTCTCGAAGCTGGTCTTCGACTGGATCGCGGGCTGGGAGCAGACGATCGGCGAGGGCGACGAGGCAAAGACGATCGTCGCCCCCGGTAGCCTCAAGCTCTTCAGCAACGTGGAGCACGGTGGCTGGACCGAGCGCCCCAACACCATCCTCATCGACTCCGCCCAGCTCGAGTCGGGCGAGCAGCTCAGCCCCGACTTCAAGAAGATCGTGGCCCGCGAGATCGAGGAGTTCAAGGCCGAGTACCGCCAGCGCTTCCCCGAGCGCGACCCCGAGGACATCACCGACGAGGATCTGCTGCGCGAGGTCATGAACACGGTCGGCAAGCCCGGGCGCCTCGGCGAGCAGATCAAGTGCGTGGTCAGCGTCTCGATGCTCACCGAGGGCTGGGACGCCAACACGGTGACGCACGTGCTCGGCATCCGCGCCTTCTCGACGCAGCTCCTCTGCGAGCAGGTCGTGGGGCGGGCGCTGCGCCGCACCACCTACGTGACCGACGAGAACGACATGTTCCCGGCCGAGTACGCCGAGGTGTACGGCGTGCCGTTCTCGTTCATCCCGGTGGGGCCGGTCATCGGCACGCCGGTGTTGCCAAAGAAGGCAACGCGGGTGCGGGCGCTGCCCGAGCGCGTCGCCCACGAGCTCACTTTCCCGCGGCTCACCGGCTACCGCTACGAGCTCGGCGGCGAGAAGCTCCGCGTGGAGTTTGATGAGAGCGCCGGGATGTCGCTCTCGACGGCGGACCTGCCGACCAAGGTGGAGAACGCGCCGATCATCGGCGAGTCGGTGATCCACACGCTCGACGACCTCAAGGCGCGGCGCGCGCAGGAGGTCGACTTCCTGCTCGCCAAGCTCGTCTACGAGAAGTACTTCTGCGGAGACGACGCGGCCGGCGGGCAGGCGAGCAAGCCCTGGCTCTTCCCGCAGATCCTGGGCGCGGCCGGCGCCTGGCGGCGCCGCTGCCTCACCTGCAAAGACGACTGCTTCCCGCAGATGCTCCTGCTTGTGGAGAACGCGCACACCGCCGCTGACAAGATCTACCGGGTGATCGTCGACTCCACGCCCGGCAGGCAGAAGCTGCTGCCGATCCTGCAGCCCTACGACACTGTGGGCTCGACGAACTACGTGGACTTCGACACCACGCGGCCGGTGATGGTGACCGACCCCGACAAGTGCCACATCTCGCACGTGGTCTGCGACACCGATTCGTGGGAGCAGAAGATGGCGCAGGCGCTGGAGGGCATGGACGAGGTCGAGAGCTACGTGAAGAACCACAACCTGCAGTTCTTCATCCCGTACACGTATGAGGGCGAGGCGCACAACTACATCCCCGATTTCATCGTGCGGCTGCGCGCGCCTGACGGCGCGCAGATGAGCCTGGACGGGGGCGGGGGCGCCGGGCAGGCTGCGCCCGCCGGCGCCCCCGCCCGCGAGCCCCTCAACCTGATCATCGAGGTCTCCGGCGAGCCCAAGCCCGAGAAGGCTGCGAAGGTGGAGACGGCGCGCAGCCTTTGGGTGCCCGCGGTCAACAACGACGGCCGCTTCGGGCGCTGGGCATTTCTCGAGATCAGTGACCCGTGGGACGCAATGAACACCATCCGAGCATTCCTCGAGGCCGAAGGAGCGCCGGCGTGAGTGGCCGGCACGGCATCGGCTGGGCCGAGGAGAGTTGGAACCCGACCAGCGGCTGCACCAAGATCAGCCCCGGCTGCGCCCACTGCTGGGCCGAGCGCATGGCGTGGCGGCTCCAGGGCATGGGTCAGAAGCGCTACGCGCGCGGCTTCAAGGTGACGACGCACGAGGATCTGCTCGAGAAGCCGCTACACTGGGCGAAGCCGCGCCTCGTGTACGTGAGCTTCATGGGCGATCTGTTCCACGACGAGGTGCCGGACGAATTCATCGGGCGCGTGTTCGAGGTGATGGCTCGCGCGCCCCGGCATCGCTTCCACGTGCTGACAAAGCGCCCCGAGAGGCTCGCCGACATGAGCCCGCGCCTGCCTTGGCCCGCCAACGTGTGGGCAGGCGCGACCGTGGAGGACGCGGCGCACGCGTACCGCGCCGACCCGCTTCGCCAGACGGGCGCGGCCGTCAAGTTCCTCGTGCTCGAGCCGCTCCTCGGCCCGGTCGACGCGCTCGACCTCACCGGCATCG
>JBAXRL010000367.1:0-3770 GCA_037131205.1 Actinomycetes bacterium
TCCTCGAGGGCTGGGTCGACCGACCCGCTCCGCTCGGGGCGCTCGTCGACTGAATTGAAGTCCTTGCCCATGGCGTCCTGGAGCATCGCGAGCCCCTACGCGTGCGGCTTCTTCGGGCACTCTCACGAGCTCCCGCCCGCGTTCCCCGTGACGGAGCTGCCCTACCTGTCGGACCGCGCGATGGGCCACCATGTGAGGTAGGGCATCCGTCATGGGCGTTGGGTGGGATCAACAGAGCGACGACGAAATCATCGCGCTGAGGAGGCATTCGGTGGTGATCGATCTCAATCGAGAAGCAGAGGCAGTGAAGGCTGACGGTGTGCGCCTGCAGGGAGAAGGCTGGCTCGGCGACACAAGTGACCCTTCTCAGGTGGCTGCGTACGTTGCCGCCAGTGAGCGTGTGGAGAGCCTCAGTCCCGGTGAGGTCGTCGATATCGTAAGGCAGGGCCTCGACGTCGACGTCGCCAATGGCAACTCGGCCGCCGTGCGCGACCTCGCGCGCGACGATCTGCTGAAGCGCGCGCAGGCGTAGGCACCTCGCTGCCCGCGCTCGAGGCTGCTCGCGTGCGCCGCCACGCGGACGGCGGCGCGCACGCGTTTCCCAACGGCTTGCTCCTGTGCGCCGGCATCCACCGCCTCGCGCAACGCCGGCAGTCCCGACTACCTGCGCAACGCCGTCCAGCGGGAGGTCACCAAGCGCAACATGACCTACAAGGTCAACCCCGAGGCCACAGCCATGAACCTCGCCGTGGGGAGCCTCAATGTCATCAGCAACCGCGTCGAGTTGAGCGAGGACGAGCCCCAGGCGATCGTCGCCCATGACGGCGTCTATCCCGTGTCCGGCGGCGTCAACAACCTCGACTACCACCACAAGGACTGCAGACTCGAGCGTCACCCGCGCCTCGTGGCCACAGAGGAGGTCTTCAGTTTGGACATCAATACCGAGGTAGACAGGCTCTTCGACGATTCGTCGCTTCCCGCTGACGGACATCCTGTCGCGGTCATCATTTCGGGCGGTGTCTGCGCCGGCAAGACCACCGTTCGCAAGCAGAAGTACTCGACCGGCTACGTACTGATCGATGCCGCCGACATCTTCCTGAGCCTGAGCCGTGGTGAGTACCTCCCGTTTCCCGATGCGTTCCAGGAGCCGATGGATCTCATCGGGGGGCTGGTCGCCACGCGCGCCCTTTTCGAGCGACGCAACATCGTCACGGAGATCGTCGGCAGTGAGGTCGAGCCGGTAGCGCAGCTGATCGACGCGCTCAGGAGCATCGGGTACGGAGTCCGCGGCGAGGTCATCACCCTCGACGTCGCAGAAGCAGTGCGACGCAACGAGTCACGCGACGACGACAACATATCCGCCTACTTCGCCGAGCCCTTTCAACGCGCCTGGATCATCGACGCCTGCAGTGGGCTCGCAGGCCGGGACGAGAAGGCGCGCGCGGGTTCATCGCCGCATGCCCGAGCGCCCAGGGAGGCCGCCGTGCAGAAGATCCTCTACATCGACATGGACGGCGTGCTCGTCGACTTCAAGTCGGGCATCACGCGCCTCGCGGCCGACGAGCTGCGCGAGCACGAAGGCCACCTCGACGACGTTCCCGGCATCTTCGCGCTCATGGATCCCATGCCGGGTGCGATCGAGGCTCTTCGAGAACTGTCGCAGCTCTTCGACACGTACCTGCTCTCCACCGCGCCGTGGAAGAACCCGTCGGCCTGGTCGGACAAGCTGCTGTGGGTGCAGCAGCACCTCGGTGCCCCTGCACACAAGCGACTCATCCTCAGTCACCACAAGGACCTGAACCGCGGTGACTTTCTGATCGATGACGGACTCAGCAACGGCGCCGACCGCTTCGTCGGCGAGCACATCCAATTCGGGAACGACCCGTTCTCGGACTGGCCAGCGGTCATGAGGTACTTGCGTGTCGCGGCCGCAGGCTGACTTCGAGCTCGAAGCCCAGCAAGAGGAGTCGACTCGACGACTGTCTGCGGAATCGGGGCGACTCCGACTGCAGACGGCGGCGCTACGTGCCCTCGCCGCGCTCTACTGGAATCCACCGAGGTCCTCGAACACCGCCGTATCCGTGGGCGGGCTGGTCTTGACGCCGATCGGGTAGGTGAAGCCGCAGCCGTAGCAGCCGGCGTCCTCGAGGTGCCGCGGCTCCATGACGGGAGCGACGAAGCTGATGGCGGCGAGGTCCGCGCCGCAGGCCTCGGCGAAACGCCGGGCATTCCCTTCCCGCGTTGGCGAGGCGATGCCGGCGATGCTCGCGCTCGGGTATTCTCGCCGGGTAAGCGCGGGGAGGCGCCTGCGGCGCACGCGCCCGGCGTTCGACCAGAGGCCGGTTTCGTTGACATGGGACAGTGAGGTCGTGCTCAAGAGAGGGCTCACGCTCGGCAAGTACGCGCCGCTGCATCGCGGCCACCAACTCGTCATCGAGACGGCACTGTCGGAGATGGACGAGACGGTCGTCATCGTCTACGACGCGTCCGAGACCACGTCCGTTCCTCTCGCCGTTCGCTCCGGATGGATCCGCGCGCGACGTGCGACGAGACCCCTTCGCGCACCGCGAGCACGTGCACCAGCTTGTCTACAGAGACCTGATCGTCAACGTTTCTCTTCTGGGCGCGCCCAGCTCGGGCAAGACCACGCTCGCCGAGCGTCTTGCCCGGGAGCTCGACACGCAGTGGATGCCCGAGTACGGCCGCGAGTACTGGGAGAAGCACCAGGTCGATCGGCGTCTCAGCCCGGAGCAGCTCGTCGAGATCGCGGAGGGCCACCTCGAACGCGAGGACGCCCTGCTGGCGCAGTCGAATCGCTACCTCTTCAGCGACACGAACGCGCTCACCACCGCGACCTTCGCGCGCTCCTACCACGGCGCGGTCGATCCGCGCCTCGCCGAGCTCGCCGACGCGGCGGTCATCCGCTACGACCTCACCTTTGTCTGCGACATCGACATCCCCTGCGACGACACGTGGGACCGCTCGGGTGAGGTGAATCGCGCCGCCTTCCAGCGCCAGGTGATCGGCGACCTCAGCGCACGCAAGGTGCCGTTCATCATGCTTCGCGGCACGCTGGACGAGAGGGTCGCGCGCGTCTGCGAGTCGCTGAGCCGATACAGCAAGTACGCCAACGTGCTCGAGGTGCTCCGGGACGCTCGGGGACGCTGAACGATGGGCAACCCTCTGAGCGTGGACACGGTCTTCTTCACGGTCCTCGGCTATCCGATGAGCTACATCGAGCTCGTCGGGACCATCCTGTACCTGCTCTCCGTGTGGCTGATCAGCCGGCGCAACATCCTGACCTGGCCGGTGGGGATCGTGAGCGTCCTTCTGTACATGGTGCTCTTCTACCAGATCCGCCTCTACTCGGACGCGATGGAGCAGGTCTACTACCTCGGCGCCGGCGCCGGCGGGTGGTGGTACTGGTCGCGCTCCGTCCGGGCGAAGCACGCGATCATCGATGTGGGCTACAGCTCGGGCAGGGCGATCGTCGCGTGGCTGGTCATCACCGCTGCCTTCTCTGTCGTCCAGGTCTGCGCGCTGAGAGTGCCCCCATCGGCATGGTCGATCACGGGAGTCAGTTCACGGCCGCCGTTGCGTGCGCCCATACTGTAGGTGATACGGCTTCCCATGAAGGGATCATCGACGGGGGCATGACATGACCGTTCCGAGGGGCAGCTCCTACATCTGGGTGACCTGGATCACCGGCCTGCTCGCCGCCGACAGGCAGTGCGAGTGGTCGGCCTGGTTCCGCGCCCACTTCAGCGGCT
>JBAXRL010000368.1:0-3769 GCA_037131205.1 Actinomycetes bacterium
CTAACGGACGCGCGCTTCGGCTACGGTGAGAGCGCCATCCGTCGGCGCTGAATCCTCCATCAGCCGTCCGTCGCGCATGTAGATGATGCGCTGCGCGCGTGCCGCGATGCTGGGCTCGTGCGTGATCAGCACGATCGTCTTCCCGGCGGCGTGCAGATCGGCGATGATGTCCACGACCTCGTCCCCCGATTTGGAGTCGAGATTGCCCGTAGGTTCGTCGGCCAGGAGCAGGGCCGGCTCGTTGACCAGACTGCGGGCGATGGCCACCCGCTGACGCTCGCCGCCGGACATCTCGTTGGGGTGATGGTGGGTGCGCTCGCCGAGTCCCACGGCCTCCAGGCGCTCCCGCGCCTGGGCGCGGCGCTCCCGCCGTCTCACTCCAGCGTAGATCATGGGCAGTTCCACGTTCTGCAGGGCGGTGAGCCTGGGCAGGAGGTTGAAGGTCTGGAACACGAACCCCAGCCTGAGGCGACGCACGCGAGCCAGGGCGTCCTCGCTCAGAGCGGAGACATCCAGGCCTTCGAGCCGGTACGACCCCGCCGAGGGACGATCGAGACAGCCCATGATGTGCATAAGCGTGGACTTGCCGGAGCCAGAGGGGCCCATGAGGGCGAGGAACTCACCAGGCATGACAGTGAGATCAATCCCGTCAAGCGCCTTGACCTGGTAGCCACCGAGCCCGTAGACGCGGGTGACCCCCTGCATCTTCACAGTGGGTAGGTCGACGGGGTCCGCCGCGGGCGCGTTGCCGCGCTTCACTGGCCTGCGCCCTGCTTGCCCCGCATCTGGTCGGGCCGGGAGAGCAGGCCACCGCTGGGCAGCGCGATGGAATTCACGTCCAGCCCCTCGATGACCGTCTGTCCCTCGCTCAGCCCTTTGGTGATCTCCGCGAGCGTTTCCGAGCGCAGTCCCGCCTCGACGTTCACGCGGAGAGGCGCGTTGTTTTCGTCGGCCGCCGGGACCTCGACAAAGTAGGTGGCCCCGTCGAGCTGCAGGGCCGAGACCGGCACCGTGAGGGCGTTGATGACGGTATCCAGCACGATGTTGGCATCGACCGACATGCCCGACTTCACGGCGCCGGTGACCTTGTCGAAGGCGATCGTCACGGGGAAGGTCACCACGGTGGAGGTACCCCCCGCCCCGCCGCTCGACGCAAGACCAGCGGCGGCGGACGATCCTGGGGCAAGTCCGGGCGACACGCCGGTCACCATGCCGGTGAACGACTGGCCGGGCAATGCGCTCAGTGTCATCGTCGCCTTCTGACCGACCTCGACCTGGGCGATGTCGATCTCATTGACGTCGATGACGGCCTTGTACGAGTCGCGGCTCGTGGTGATCATGGCCACCTGGCCGGGCTGCAGTACGTCGCCCACCGAAACCGGACGTGAGAGCACAACGGCATCCCGGCTGACGGTCTGGAAGGTCTCTGGCCCCACAATGGGGGTCGCAGGCAGCCCGCGAGCATCAAGGAAGTCCGCGGTCGCCGCCTGGGTATCCACGCTGTACGTGCCGCTCACGCTCTTCTTGTAGTACCCCAGGGACTTCAGCATCTCCTGGAGGGCGCGGACGTCCTTACCCTTGTCGCTCGCCGAGGTCAGCATCCGGTAGAACGGGATAGACCCGGCGAGCGCAAACACCGGTTTGCCGTCGCTGCGAAACAGCTCTCTGCCCGGCTTGACTCGGGCTCCTTCGGCGACGCCGAGACTGGTCACGAAGCCCTGCCGAAAGGCACGCTGGGCCAGCGTCGATGAGGGCTTCACCGTCCCGGAGCCGGTGACCACCCGGCTGACGTCGGCGCGAGTCACCTTCGCGTACTTGTATTGGGTGGTCGCCTGGTCGTTTTTGCGCAGCAGCAGCCAGGCGCTCACGCCGAGCACCACGACGACGACCGCAAGGACAATCAGCCACTTCCTCATGTCCACATCCTATTCGTAGCCCAGCGCCTCGATAGGGTCCTGTCGGCTGGCCTTCCATGCCGGATACACGCCGAAGAACACGCCCACCGCGGCCGACACGGCGAAGGCCAACAGCACCACGGATGGCTGTATCACCACGGAGAGATCGAACACCCACGCCGCGGTCAACGCCAAGGCGTAGCCTACCCCGACGCCGGCTATGCCACCAAGGAGCGACAGCATCACCGACTCGATGAGGAATTGGCCGAGGATGTCGGAACGGCGGGCGCCCAGCGCCTTGCGGATGCCGATCTCCCGGGTGCGCTCGGTCACGCTCACCAGCATGATGTTCATGATGCCGATGCCCCCCACAAGAAGGCTGATCGCGGCGATGCCGCCCAGAAGCGCCGTGAGGATGGTGGTGATGGCGCCCATGATGCCGAGCAGGTCGACCTGGCTTTGCACCACGAAGTCGTCCTGCGAAGCCGGAGAGAGCCGATGCCGTTGGCGTAGCAGCTCGGCGATCCTCTGCGGTACCAGGTTCATCTCGTCGGGGTTCGTCACCTGGACGATGATGTTGAAGAGCGCGTCCGTACCCGTGACCCGCTGCATGGCGGTGGTGATGGGCACGAGCGTTACCTGATCCTGGTTGAAAAGGGCGGTGCCGCCGCGCGGCCACAGGATCCCGATCACCGTGAACGGTGCGCCACCGACCATCACCTTCTCCCCGACCAGGTCGCGCGTGCCCAGGTCGTCGGCGTTCTGCAGGCCGAGGACGGCTACTCGGGCCGAGCGTTGCACGTCCGCCTGGGTGAAGAAGCGGCCGACGGCGATCCGGGCGTCGCGAATCGACAGGTAGTTGGGCGTGGTCCCAAACATGTAGCAGAAGGCGCTCTTGCCCCCGTAGGCGATGGTGGACACGCCCCCGGCCTGGGGCGCCACCTGTGCGACACCCATCAGCTTGGACACCGCCTCTGCGTCGTCGTAGGTCAGAGGCTTGCCTCCGGGCGTGTCGGAGGCCGCGTTGATGTAGATGAGGTTGCTGCCCATGCTGGAGACCGAGCCCAGCACGTCTTTCTGGGCGCCGCTGCCGGCGGCCACCATGGCGATGACCGCCCCCACGCCGATAACGACGCCCAGCACGGTGATCGCGGACCGCCGCTTGTTCGCGAGCAGCGCGGCGAGAGCCATGCGCAGCGTTTCCCAGAGAGTCATCGGCTAGCCGTTCGCAGCTACGTCAGATCGGCGGTCAGGTATGGCGGCCCTGAGGCAGTCGCAGAGCAACAGGATTGGGAATGGCACGAACAACAGAACTACGAGCACGGTGATCATGCGGCTCTTCTCATTCCTCGAAGACTATCTCGTGTATCTCCCCAAGCCGCACGGTGGGAAGGTCGGCGCCCCGTCGGGCGCGGGCCATCGCGTCATAGGCCGCTACTCCCCCCGCCTCCTCGATTATCCGCGCGCCGATTCGTCCCTGGCTCTGTGCAGCGACGTTCGTACGCTCCAACGAACCGGGCGCGATGCGATACAGGATCCCGCTGCCGGCGCCAAGCCAGAAAGGTATCGATTCGAAGACCCTGATCGAACCGGGAAGCGCCGAGAACCAGGTGCCGATAGCGTCTTCACCAAGACGATCGACCGGAACCCCCACTGTAGCGTGTCTCTCGGCGCTGATACCAACGTGAGCCACCACCCAGCGACCGTCGATGAAAGCCTCGCCCTCGCTTTGTACCGTGAACATCCCCAGGGAGGAGTACCACTTCTCGACCACGGAATCGACATCCGCCATCGCCTCGCGCGTGAACTCGCTGGTCCCGGAGAACACCTTGTATCGAGCTTTGATGCCGGCGGCTCGGCAGAGAGCGATGAAC
>JBAXRL010000369.1:0-3768 GCA_037131205.1 Actinomycetes bacterium
CTGCCGGCGGCCGGCGCCCCTCCGGCGTTCATCAGGGAGCGCCTGCGCACCGCGTACACCGCCGTGTCGCTGGTCCCCGGCGCGTATCCCCGGGTGCTGGTCGTCCCCGACCCGGGGACGGCTGAGCGGCCGGCCTTCTACGAGCCGTTCAGCTTCACCAGCTACTTCCGCGGCGGCGCCACGCGCATCGACCTCCGACCGGGCGTGACGTACTACCTCGTGGTCTACGACCCCGCGGGGCAGACCGGCGAGTACGCGCTCGGCATCGGGGAGGCCGAGAAGTTCACCGCCGGCGACGCCCTGCGCTCCGTGATCGCGGTGGTGCGCATCAAGCTCGGCCTCTACGGTCAGGGGGCCTTCCACTGGGGCGCGGCGGTCGTCATGGCGGCGCTGCTCGCGGGGCTGGTCGCCCTGCTCGTGCTCCTGGCGCGCCGCCGCCTCAGAGGCCGCGCCAGAGCGGCAGGCCCGTGACCTCGTCGTAGCCGCGTTCGAGCGGTTCGCCGACCAGCTCCTGAAGGAAGAGCTCGCAGGCAAAGATGCGGCAGCCGGGAACGACGTGGCCGCCGACGCAGGCGCCGTCGTGGCCGGCGAGCGTGGCGTGGGCATGCACGGCGGTGGCGCCGTCGCGCCGCGAGACGTTGCCGAGCAGGCTCAGCAGCTCGACGGCGCCGTCCACCTCGAACTCACCGTAGGTCTTCGCAGCCTGATCGTAGAAGGCCAGGCGCGCCTCGCTGAGGGCGCCGATGGCGCGCAGCTCGGCGGTCGCCATGCCGTGCTTGTCGGCCACCGCGGCGATCTCCGCCAGCAGGTCGCCGCCGTGCGGCAACCGTGCCACGACGCGCCGCCCGCGGGCAAGCTCCCGTGAACCCATGATGCCTCCTCGTGCCGATACCGCCGCCGTTCCGGCGGCTCCGTCGGCCTGCAGTCTACCCTGCGAACAGCCTCGCATCGGCGGTTGTGAAGCAGAAGGGCCGGGTATGAGCCGTGAAGACCTGCACGATGGATCCGGAGGGACCATGAGCGAGACCAAAAACCTGCGTAGCCCCGGGCCCGGCGACATCGACACGTGGCGGGCGGATTTCGACGAGCTCGAACTGCGCATGGACGCCCTGCGCCAGGCGTTTCTCGACGGCGTGCGCTCGTTCACCATGACCGACGAGACCGTGGAGCGCATCCACGCACGCTTCGACGATATGGGCGAGCAGCTCCATGCGATGCACTGCACCTACCCGTTCGGCGGCTGGCCGGGGCAGGAGGACTGCCGCTTCGAGCCGCCGGTGACCTACGACAGCGACGCGCGCAAGCCGGCGGATGCCTGACGAAGAGCACCGCGCGGCGCGTCCCGGCAGCCACGTCTCGGCGGAGTTCCGCGGCGAGGTCTGCGTGGTGCGCTGGGGCAGCGGCTCCGACGGCGATCTGGCCGCCGATCTGCGCGCCGAGCTCGACTTCTGCCGGGAGTCCGGAGCCACCGACATCGTCCTCGACGTGGACCCCAGCGTCACGTTCGGCGGCGACGAGATGAGAGTGCTGCAGGAGCTTGCCGCGACCTTCCGCCGCGAGGGCGGCGAGCTTGTGGTCGCCGTCGAAGAGCCGACGGCCCGGGCGGCGCTGGCTGAGGCCGGGCTCGTGCGGCCGCCGCTGCCGCACCCAGTCTCCGAGGTCGTCGCCGGCGACGAGCCCATCGCCCTGCCGGCAAAGGCCGGCTGGGAGCATGAGTTCACCTTCGCCGCGAGCGCTGAAGCTCTGCCCTCGGCGCGCCGCCGGGTCACGGCCTTCGCGGAGGTGGCTGGGCTGCAGGGATCCGACCTGTTCGAGTTCAGCGTCGCGGTGGCCGAGGCGCTCACCAACGCTCTCGTGCACGGTTCACCGCACGGCGCCGACGACGATATCCGCGTGCGCTTCTTCTGCTACGACGACGAGGTGGCCGTGGAGGTCGCGGACGGCGGCGGCGGCCTGGACGCCACGCCCATCCGCGTGCCCGATGCTTCGGAGAGCAGCGGCCGCGGCATCCACTTCATGCACGCGCTGTGCGATGCCGTGCAGTTCACCTGCGGGCCGCTGGGCACGCATGTCCTGCTGGTGAAGCGTCGCGCGTAGAGGAGCGCGGGCCGCCGGCGCCGAAGCGCCTGCACGCAGGCTACGCCACAGAGACCCGAAGGGGAGGTCGCGTGGACGCTGAGAGTCAGGAGAACGACAGTCCGCGGCCGCCGGTCGCGGGCTCGCCGCCCGTCCCGGGCTCGCCGCCCGTCCCGGGCTCGCCGCCCGTCCCGGGCTCGCCGCCCGCGGCCGCTCGCCGGCGCGACCCGCCGCGCGGCCGCGGCTTCTTCTGGAGCCGCCGGCGCTCCAGGGGTTTCCAGCGGCTCTACGAGGCCGAGCGCGAGCTGCGCGCCGGCGAGCAGCGCTTCAAGGCCGCTTTCGAGCACGCCCCCATGGGCATCGCCTTCATGCAGCCGGACCGCACGGTGGGGCACGTCAACGCGACGTTCGCGAACCTGCTCGGCTACACCGTGCTCGAGCTCGAGGGCATGACGATCGCCGAGATCACTCATCCCGACGACCGCGCCGAGACGGCGCGTCTGGTCAAGGCGACCCTGGCCGGCGAGATCGACGGATTCAAGGTCGACAAGCGGTATCTGCGCAAGGATGGCTCCGACGTGTGGACCACGGTCAGCGTGACCCTGGTCCGCGACGAGCAGGGCCGCCCGGCGACCTTCCTGGCCACGATCTCCGACATCTCGGCGCGGAGGGCCGCCGAAGAGGCGCTCCGCGCCGGCGAGGCGCGCTTCCGCGGCCTCTTCGAGACGGCCTTGATCGGCTTCTCCCTGCACGAGGTCGTGCGCGACGCGTCGGGCGCGCCGGTCGACTACGTGTTCCTCGAGGCCAATCAGGCCTTTGGCGAGTACACGGGCCTCGCGCCCGCCGAGATCGTGGGGCGCCGCGTGACGGAGGTCATCCCCGGCGTCGAAGCGTCGGGGCTGATCGAGCTCTACGGTCGCGTGGCGCTCGGCGGCGAGCCGCAGCGCCTGGAGACCTACTTCGAGCCGCTCGACCGCTACTACGACATCCAGGTCTTCTCGCCGCGGCCCGGTCAGTTCGCCACCGCGTTTCTCGACGTCACTGAGCGCGTGCGTGCGCAGCGGACGCTGGAGGCTTTCTTCGACAGCCAGAGCGTCGGTCTGGGGATCCTCGATCGCGAGCTGCGCTACGTGCGCGTCAACGAAACCCTCGCCGACATCAACGAGGTCGCGGTCGCCGACCATCTGGGGCGGGCCTTTCGAGAGGTGCTGCCGGATCGCGGGGCGAGCATCGCGCCGGTCCTCGAAAGAGCGCTGCAAGGCGAGGTCGTGGACAGCCTTGAGGTGAGCGGCGGCACGAGCGCCGAACCCGGGGTAGAACACCACTGGCTGGCGTCGTACTTTCCGGTCGCCGGGGAGGGCGGCCCGGTCGAGGCGATCGGCCTCGTGGCCATCGACATCAGTGGGCGCCGAGCGGCCGAGCGCGAGCTCGCCGAGATGAACCAGGGCCTGGAGCGGCGCGTGCTCGAGCGCACCATCGAGCTGGAGGCGGCCAACCAGGAGCTCGAGGCCTTCAGCTACTCCGTGTCGCACGACCTGCGCGCGCCGCTGCGCGCCCTCGACGGGTTCAGCCTGGCGCTGCTGCAGGACTACGGCGAGCACCTCGACGACACCGGCAAGGACTACCTGGCCCGCGTGCGCGCCGCCGCGCAGCGCATGGGGCAGCTCATCGACGACATGCTGATGCTGTCGC
>JBAXRL010000370.1:0-3767 GCA_037131205.1 Actinomycetes bacterium
GGCGCGGTGGCGGGCGGCGCGATGCGGGAGCCGGCCATGTACCGTTCGTCTCCGACGACAACCTGGCAAGACGTCGGCCTGCCCAGCGTGTTGGGGATAGCCCGCGAGCGCAGCGAGTCGGGTCGATCCCCTTGTTGGACGCGGCCGGCGAGCGTCAGCCCGCGTCGCTCCACTTCTCGACCTGCAGACCGGGAACCCTCTCGAATTCCCGGACGTTCGCGGTCACCATCATGAGTCCGTGCGCGATACACGTGGCCGCCAGCCACAAGTCGTGCGCCCCGATCAGCGTGCCGGCGGCCGACATGTCCGACCACACCTGCGCGTGCGCACGCGCCGTGGGCAAGTCCACATCCAGAAGGGGGAACCGCTCCAGCATGCCCTCGACGAACGCCGAGCGCCTCGCGCGCCGTTGCGGCTCGACCGCCCGGTGGACGCCGTGCAGCAGCTCACCGGCCGTGATCGCCGACAGAAACGCCTCCTCCCCCGCGCGCCGCGCGACATGTGGCTCCATGTCGAGCCGCCCCCGTTCAGCCTCGATGAGGATGCTGGCGTCGATCAGGATCCCCATGCGTCGCGCGCCTCTCTGCGGGCGATCTCATCACGAGCCGAATCGAGGTCGTCCGCGAAGGCGTCGGCCTCGTCGGCCGACAGATGAGGCAGCGAGGCGAACAACGCCGGCAGATCGCCGAGCCGCATGCCCGCAGAGAGGGGCCGCAGCTCAGCGACGGCCTTGTTCCCGCGCACGAGCACGAAGGACTCGCGCCGGTAGACGACCCGGTTCATGTACTCCGCGAAGTGGCGGACCACTTCGGTGACGGTCAGTGTCTGAGACATCCGATCCTCCTTCTCTCGAACCCGAGAATCAGATTACATGATAGTCATGGCAATGGCCAACCCCGGTTCCAGTCAAGCACGCCAACGAGTCGACACCGTGCGTTGGGGATTGCGAGAACAAGTCGGATGGAGCTTGGGACCGCGCCGTGAACGATGCCTGGGCGGAGATTCTCGGCGTCTCAGGCTGGTACGCCTGGCTGACCGACGAGGGTCAGGTTGATGCGCTTGTCAGGCATCCCGCCCATGGGCACTCCTCACCGCCGCCGCATGGGCTTCATTGCCCCGCCTGTAGTTGCCGGTAGCCCGAGCGCACAGCTGCTGAACGGCCTCGAAGGAAGCGCCCTCTGCCCGAGCGAGAAACCGTGCCGCCGGGCGCGCGCGAAGGGTTGCCACCTCACGTCCGTTCCGCAAGATGTGCATGGCGCCGCGCTTCGTTCCGCGGTACGAGAAGCCGAGATCGGTCACCGCCACTCCCCGTGTGTCCACGGCATGCCCAACGTCCGGGGGTTGAGCCGCGCCCTGCATGCGATGAGGATATCGCAGCGCTTCTGGGCGTCTGCGCGAACGCCTTGTTGGGCGCCCGCTCGCGCACCGCTTGCCGTACACGAGCACCGTCCCGGCGAGGATGAAGACGCTGCCTGGGTGTGTTGACCCGAGGTGCAGCGACACATCCGCCCGCGACTGCCACATCCTGGCGGCCACCGTGGCGTGGCCGTCAGGTTGTCGGTCACCACTCGCTCCGCAGCAGGGCGAAGACCAGGTCGTCGCAAAGCCGTCCCTTCTCGTCGATCCCGTGCTGACGCAGGAGACCCTCGCGGGCGAAGCCGAGCCCGGTCAGCAGCTGCTGCGAGCGTTCGTTGCGCGGCAAGACGAGCGCCTGCAGACGATTCAGGTCGAGGTGCTCGAAGCAGTGGTCGAGAATCGCCGTCAAGGCCTCGCGCATAAGGCCCTTGCCCCAGTGCTCGGAGACGAGGTCGTAGCCGATCTCGGCCGAGCGGGTCTTGTGGTCCCAGTCGTAGAAGCCGGCGCTGCCGACCAGGGCTGCATGGTCCTTCAGGGCGATGCCCCAGCGGCCGCCAGTCCCCTGCGCGGCGAGGTCGACGACGAAGCGCTGCAGCTCTTCGCGCGCCCCCTCGAGGCCGTCGGGGGCCGGATACCCCTGCCCGCTGACGATCTCCGGACGCGAGAAGTGCGACAGGTACCAGCCCGCGTCTTCGAGCGTCAGCTCTCGCAGGACGAGCCGTGCTGTGGTGAGCCGCGGGAATGCGGGGACGTTCGAGGGACAGTTCATCGCTGTCATCTTACGCGTGCAGAGCAGGTGATGCTCAGGGCTCATGGGGCGCTGAGCGATGCCGACGGGCTTCCAGAACCCAGCGCTTCGAGATGTCCGGCCTCACTACCCAGAGGATTCCGGACACCGCCAGAACGACACCGATAGCCACGTCGCTTCCCAGGTGCGCCCAACAAGGATCAGGCAGTCTGCGCAAGACCCTGAATGCAGACTGCCCCCTTCTGTGTAAGACGCTACCACCAAGACCGGCGGAAGGCCGGAAGAACCTGCACCGCGCGGCTCTTTCGCTCCCGTGGCGGACCGCGGGCGGGCGGCGTTCGCAGTCCATGTGAGCCGTTTCACTGGCCATCGAAGGGGCTGCGCACGCCCTGGCCGCCGCGGTTCAGCAGGTGCGTGGAGATCATGGTCGTGCGGACGTCCTTGTGGCCGCCTTTGCCGTCGCGCACCACGACCTTGTCGCGCGTGAGCTCGAGGTCGAGGACGCGCAGGCGCAGGCGCTCCATCAGGCGGAGCCCCGAGCCGTACATCGGCGACGCCATCAGCCATCTGTCGCCGTCGAGCTCACTGAGGACGGCGTTGATCGCGGGCCCGGTCATGTCGGCGGGGTGGCGGATGCCATGGAAGCGGATGAAACGGCGGACCCGGAGACGATCTCAGCCCGCTCGGTCGGGGTGCGCCGGCTGCAGTGACGCGAGCGCAGGGCTGAGTGCACAAGGTACCGCGGCCCTGGCGGTCACGGAGAGCTGAAGTGCCGACGAGCGCCTCTGCAGATGAGGCGCCGCGGGCGAGGACGCCCGCCGCGCGTCTTCTGCGCCTGGCGGCGCTGGTTCGAACCTGGCCGGGGGCGCCGAAGCCCGCACTCAACCCTGGAGCGTCGCCGCCGGCTTGTCCACCGACATGATGCCGTTGTAGAAGACGAGCTTCTGCCCGTCGGCGAGCGTCACGGCGACCGGCTTCATGTGCCGGCTGCGCCGTTTCTCCACGGACCGCACATCGACCCGTGGGATGCTCAGGCTGTCGCGGTCCCAGCAGTTCCTCCCGATGATGCCGCCGACGGTGAGCGCGCCGACGACGCCTTTCGCTGAGAAGTCCTGTCTGGGTAAGAATCCGGCCTTGGTCGGCTCGAACAGGATGCGGCGGTCGGTGACCAGCAGCTTGCCCGCGTACTGCCCTCCAGCGGGCGGCAGGTAGCGGATCGTCCCGTGTCCGGGCTCCTGCTCGCCCTGTTCGAGGTCGGACCTGACCATGCGCGCTCTCCTCACTTCGCCGTTGGTGCGCCTGCGCATGCCCGACGGACGCCTTGGCCCGAGGCCTCGGCGCGGCGGCCGGCGTGATGGCGGTCGTCACGCCTCCGGCGCGGGCGGGTTTCGCGCGTTTCCCGCGCGCCGACACGACTCCGCCCGTGACCCGCTTTCGGGGACACCCGACGAGCCGTCATCCGCGCCAGGCGCAAAGCCGGACCGTGCACCACGGTCTCGGCGCTGGCGGCGGCGGGACGGCGCATGCCCGCCGCCCCTCGGCCCCGATGCCGGTAGACTTGCTCTCACCGATCGACGGTCGCGGCGCGGACGCGCCGGCCAGAGACAAAGGAGGGCGACGAGGATGAAGATCAGAGGCGAGGCGCTCGAGCTGGCGTTCAGGA
>JBAXRL010000371.1:0-3765 GCA_037131205.1 Actinomycetes bacterium
AGACCGCCGCTGCGCAGCAAGGCCAAGCTCATGAGGCGGGCAAACTCGGGCACGGCCGTGATCTCGGAGAGCTGGCGCAGGTCGCGCTCGAGAAACGTCGTGCGGTAGCCGTCGTACCAGGCACGCCGCCGTTGCCGGTCGAAGCCGAGCGTCGCGGGCATGCCTCCGGCCAAGGCCCGTTCGCGCGCTGCCGCGGCTGCGCCGGGCGGCGACGTAGGCAAGGCTGAAAGGAGCTCGCTCGCGCTGCCGGCGGCGAACGCGGCGTCGATAGTGGTCGGCAGCGGCGCCCGCGCGATCTCAGACCAGGCGAGCGGCAAGAGCTCGACGTAGCCGGCGCGGCCGGCCAGTGACTCCGTGACCGTGCGCATCGTGAGCAGGTTGGCCGAGCCGGTGAGCAGGAAGCGGCCCGGCCGCTGGTCGCGGTCCACCGACAGCTTGACCGCGCGCAGGAGGTCGGGCGCTCGCTGCACCTCGTCGATGACCGTAAGGCCGTGCGTCTCGGCGACCAGCCCATCAGGGTCTGAGGACGCCATGGCGAGGGTGGCCGGCTCGTCGAGGGTGAGATACGTGCCGCCGATTTGATCCAGCACCTGGCGCGCGAGCGTCGACTTGCCGACCTGACGCGCGCCGGTCACGACCACGACGCGGAAGAACCCGAGCCGCCACAACACGGCTGAAGTGGCATGGCGAGGAATCGTATCCATACCTAGCATTTTCACCGCAGGCTGGTGAAATTGCAAGGTATGTCAACCCGGCGACTGTGCTGCGGCGCAGCCGCGACACGGCGTATTGCCCACCTTCCCGCGGCCGCGTCCTGCGGCTACTCTGATGAAGCGGCCGGGCTCGCCGCCGACATCGTCTTCACCGCTGATCGCGACGCGTGGGCTCGGTCCACCTCATGATGCCCGCACTGTGTCCGCTGCGGATCGCGCAGGAGCGCCGACGCCGAGCAGCGCAGCCAGAGGCACAGCGACGATCCGGTCGTCCACCTCACGTGCCTCGGCGCCCAGATTGGCGACGATGCCGAGCTTGAACCGCGCCCCGAGGTCGCCGCGCAAGGCGCGCAGCCCGCTGAGGTCGCTCCACCGCATGCCCGACGTGCTCTTGAATTCAAGCGCCACGACCGCATCGCCGCGCTCGATGACGAGGTCGACCTCGGCGCCGGCGCTGGTGCGCCAGAAGGAGTAGCGGGACCGCGCCGACAAGCCGTCCCAGGCGATGATGTCCGAGACGGCAAAGGTCTCCAGCAGGCTGCCGTCTCGAGCGCTCGCGGCGGCCGCCCGCCAATCCACGGCGTTCGCCGCCCAGGCGGCCGCTCCGCTGTCGACCGCATACAGGCGCGGCGACTTCACCAACCTCTTCGTGGGGTTGGCGAAGTAGGGATACAGCAATCTGATCTGGTAAGCGACCTGAAGAAGGTTGAGGTAGCGATCGACGGTAGGACGGGAGAGCTGCGCGTCCACTGCGAAGCTGCTCTTGTTGAGCAAGCCGGCGGAGCGTAGCAGGGCGAGGCTGGTGAGCCTGTTGAAGTCGGGCGCGTTGCTGATCTCGGAGAGCTGGCGCAGGTCGCGCTCGAGAAACGTGGTGCGGTAGCTCTGGTACCAGCGCCAGCGCAGGCCTACCTCGAGCCCGTAGGCCTCGGGCATGCCGCCGGCCAAGGCGCGCTCGCGGGCGCCTGCGGCGCTGTCCGCGCTGGGCAGCCTCAGCGTCGTCAGGAAGTCCTGAGCGGAGCCGGCCGCGAACGCGTCGTCGATGGTCGTGGGGCACGGAGCTCCGACGATCTCGGACCACGACAGAGGCAGCAGCTCGAGGTAGATGGCGCGGCCGGCCAGCGACTCGGTCACGTGGCGCAGGCCCAGCAGGTTGGCGGAGCCCGTGAGCAGGAAACGGCCTGGCAAAGGGTCGCGGTCCACGACGAGCTTGATCGCGCGCAGAAGATCGGGCGCCCGCTGCACCTCGTCGATGACCAGCAGACCGTCGCGAGATGCGACCAACCCGTCTGGGTCGCGGGTCGCACGCTCGAGGGTGAGGGGGTCGTCGAGTGTCAGGTACGTGCCCGGAACGCGATCGAGCACCATGCGTGCAAGGGTCGACTTGCCCACCTGACGTGCCCCCGTGAGGGCGATGACTCTAAAGACGCCGAGGTGACCGACGATCAGGTCGAGCGCGTGTCGCTTCAGCAGCATAGCTCGCATTATGCACGCAACGCGTGCACTTTACAATGATTACTATGAAGTCACGAGACAACGTCGAAGCATGCGACCGGCTCCTTGAGACGGCAAGAGCCGTTCAATGGGCTCCGAGAGGACCGCCGCCGGACTCCGGGCCGCTGCAGCCGGCCGTCAGGCGGCGGCCACGGTGCTCCTTGGCAGGCGGCCGCAAGGTTGCCCTGCCGATGACGTCTGCTACGATGCATGTGGTAGCGCCTCAGAGGAGGCGGGAGATGCACTGGGAGTCCCGGATGAACGGCGCTGGTCGAGGTATGGGGCTGAGCCCGGCCGGCGCGGAGGGCGCTCCGCGCGGCGGCACGCCCGGGATGCAGAGCACCCTCAGGGCCGCGGCCATCTCCGGGGCGGCGTGCGCGGTCTTCGCCATTGTGCTCTGGATCCTGGTCGCGCTCGAACCGAGCGTGGTCCTCATCGTCGGCGCGTCCCTGACCACCTCACGCGCCGTGACCGGTTTCCTCGTCGTGGCCGGCGTCCGTCTCTCCCGCCGCCACACACGCACCTTCCCGGAGGGCCTCTACAAGCTGGAGAACCTCCTCGCCCTGGTCATCGGCCTGCTGATCGCGGTCGGCGCCTACGAGCTCGGCCGCTACGCGTTCGCGGCCGCGCTGGAGGGGAGCTATCTCATCCCCGACCCGGGACAGTCCCTTGTCTACATCGGGATCGCCACCGTACTGTCTCTGGTGCTCGGCGTCTACAAGCTCCGCGTGGCCCGAGTGCAGGACTGCGTCGCCCTGCGCGCCGACGCCGGCCACTCCTTCGTCGACTTCGCCGCCGGCGCCTTGTTGTGCGCCGGCCTGGCCCTCGACCTCGCCGGCGTGCCGATCGCCGATTCCGTGGCCGCCGTGGTCGTGGCGGCCTGCATCCTCTGGGCCGGCGGGTCGATCGCCTATCAAGCCGTCAGGGTGCTGCTCGACGCCTCGGTGAAGCGCGGCGTGCTCGATGAGGTCCGCGAGATCGCGGCCGCAGACCCCGGGGTGAGGGAGGTGCTCGAGGTCGACGGGCGCAACTCCGGCAGCTTTCGCTTCCTCACGCTGCGCCTTGCCACGGTGACGGACGAAGTCGCGCAGGCGGAGGCGGTGGCGGCGAGCGTCAAGGCTTCTGTCCGCGCCCGGATCCGCAACGTCGACGAGATCGTCGTGGAGCTCGTCGCAGCGCAGACCGGTGAGGAGCCCGCGGCAGACGCGGCGACGGCCGCGGCAGTGGAGCCCCAGGCGACTGCGGCGGCTTCGGCGGCCGCGCCAGCCGAAGCCGTCGCCGTGCCCGCGGCGGCCACAACCGCGCCCCGGCGCCTGCGCCTCGCGGCCACAGAGTGGGCGGAGGTCGTCTCGGTGATCGCGTCCGCCGGGATGGCGGCGGCGATGATCGCCGTGGCCATGAGCGCCGGCAGCGTCGCCGTGCTCGCCGAAGGCACCGACAGCGTGACCGACGTCGTCACCTCACTCATCGTGCTGGCCGGCATGCGGCTTGCGGCCCGGCATACCAAAGGCTTCCCGCAGGGCCTCTACAAGCTGGAGAACCTCATCGCCGTCGGCATCGG
>JBAXRL010000372.1:0-3759 GCA_037131205.1 Actinomycetes bacterium
CGTGATACGGCGCCAGCCCGACGCCGTCCTCGGCCAGGCCGAAGACCCTGTTGGCGCCGCCCTTGAGATCGCCGGCGGCGGCGTCCTTGACCGTCAGGAACACGACGTTGTCGACGCGCTTCACGGCCGAGGTGAGGATGGTGTCGCCGACGCCGGCGATCGTCTCGTACTGGTCGGCATCGACGCCGATGAACAGCGCGCCCCGGCGCTTGCAGGCCTCGGCTGTACCGTTGCCGCTCAGACCGGCGGCCGCGAAGATGATGTCGGCGCCGGCCGCGATGAGGCTCTCGCCGGCGCGGCGGCCCCTGCGCGCGTCGGTGAAGCCGCCCGTGTAGACGCTCTTCACCCTGACGCCGGGGGCCACCGACCTCACGCCGGCGATGAACCCGGCCTCGAACCTCTGCACGGGCGGGATCTTCATGCCGCCTACGAAGCCCACCACCTTCTCGGCGTTGAGGCGGGGGTCGATGTCGGTGCGCGTGGTCAGCATGCCGGCCACGACGCCGGCCAGGTAGCCGGCTTCCTGCTCCTTGAAGCTCAGCCCGATGACAGTGCCGGCGAGCGGATCGAAGACGATGTCGATCCCGGCGAAGGTCACGCCGGCGAACCGCGGGGCGAGCCGCGTCACGGCGCCGGTCATGAGGTAGCCGACGGCGAAGACCGGGCTGTAGCCGGCGGCCGCGAGCTGGGTGAGGTTGCTCTCGTAGTCCGCGGGCGCCTGGGACTCGAGGACCGCGATCTCGGCGCCCAGCTCCTCAGAGGCGCGCCGCAGGCCGGCGTACGAGAGGTCGTTGAAACCCCGGTCGCCGAGGCCGCCGACGTCGGTCACCATGGCCGCCCTGAGGCCGGCGCTGGAGGCCGCGGCCGCCGGCGCACTCGCGGTCGGGGTCGCGACCGGCTCCTTCGCACAGCCCGCAGCCGCCGTGGCCAGGAGCGCGGCCACCAGGAGGACCGCCGCGAGCTTACCGTGCTTCAGTCTCACAGGATGATCCGCCTC
The DNA here is from genome assembly GCA_037131205.1 of Actinomycetes bacterium. Taxonomy (GTDB): domain Bacteria; phylum Actinomycetota; class Thermoleophilia; order UBA2241; family UBA2241; genus CAIXSE01. The sequence goes on from JBAXRL010000372.1 coordinate 998, forward strand.
TCTGCCGGGAACGGCTGTCGCGGTCCATTCTAGACCGCCCAGACGAACATGCCGAGGGTCTGCGGACCCTCAAGCCTCGAAGGCGCGCGCCAGCGCCTCGAAGCGGCGCGCCTGCGCACCGTCGATCGTGTGGGCGGAGTAGCGCGCCAGCTCGTAGATGGCGGCGAGGTCGGCGGCCGCTGAGGGCCGGGGCCACGCGCCTGCCGGCGGCGACGACGCGGCGGCGGCGGGCGACGGCTCCGCCGACGACGACGCCGCCGCCAGGTGGTCGCGCACCGTCACGCCGGGCGGCCGCGGGCGGCCGGCCCGCGACAGCCGATGCTCCAACTCCGCGTAGCGCAGTCGCACAAGCTCCGCGGGCGTCGGTGGCTCATGGCGGCGCAGGGCCTGGAGGCGGCGGCGAAGCCGCCGCCTCAGTCGCGCCGCGACCCCCCCGGCCACCGCGCTCAACGAGGTCAGCGCTTCGCGTTCTTCCACCACCGCGACCTCCACGGGCGGCTCGCGGCGGAAGCGGCGGAGCGCCACCGCCACGAGCGCCAGCGAGAGCCCTATCGCCACGAGAGCGCCGACCGCCGAGGCGATCAGCCTGGACACGCTCCAGACCCTTGTACCCCCTGCGTGGCGCAGCGTGAGCACCGGCGGCCGCGGAGCCAGCTTCGGCACGTCGGCGGGATCCCGGGCATGCACGTGAAGGACGCTCAGCAGCCAGGCGATCCCGCGCAGCAGCCCCGCCCCCGCCCAGCCGATGAGGTAGGCCGCGCCGTCGAGGGCGTAGCGCAGCAGACCGGCGAGGGCGCCGAGCACCCAGCGCACCAGGTCCACGTCAAGGACCTGACTCAACAGTGCTCCGACGGCGATGACGCCCAGCACGACGCCGGCCACGGCGAGCAGCCAGGGCCAGGCGGGCAGCCGGTCGGCGGGATCGACGAGGTCGGTCAGAGCCTGGTAGCGCACGACCGCGATAAGAAGCCCTCCGACGACGAGCGCGGCGACGAGCGCCGCGGGCGCCCATCCCGGCGTCGCGCCGCCCAGGGCGGCGCCCACCAGCACGGCGCAGAGCAGCGCGAACCCGCGCACGGCGCGCCGCACGGCCGCCTCTGGTGACGGCGCGGCGCGACCCAGGTGGATGCCCAGAAGGACAAGCCCGCCCACGTAGACGAAGTCGCGCACCGCCTGCCACAGCACGGAGGGATGCGCCCAGGCGCGGCCGGCGGCGAGCAACGCCGCGGTGGCGACCACGATCAGCGTCACCGCGAGCAGGCGCGCCACGCGCTCCCGGCCCTCGCCCACACTGAGTCGTCGGGCCACACGGGCGGCGGCGAGAACGGTGACGCCCGCGAAGACCGTCAGAGCGGGCCAGGACGCCCCCGTGAGCGCCGCCGCCAAGGCGCCGCACCAGATGCCCTCGGCGGCGGCGCCGAGCCCCAGCCCCGCGTGCTCAAGCCAGGAGCGGGAGCGCATCGCGCGTCCTCCAGTCGAAGTCGCCGGGCACGACGATGTCGACCAGCGGCGCCTCGTCCTCTGTGGGCCGGCCCACGTACACGACCGTGGTCGGCCGCGCTTCGCGCAGCCGCGCCAGGTGGCCGCGCACCCCCGGCCGCAGGGCCGCCGTGACCAGCACGCAGTCGGCCCCGCCGCTCTCGTCGGCGAGCTCCGCGGCGAGCAGCGCGCCAAGACCGCGGCCCGGGTACGGGAGCACGCGCGCCAGGGTCTCGAGCACCTCGGGCAGCGCGCCCTCCGCCGGCTCGATGTCCACCGTACGCCAGTCACGAGCCAGGCGCGCGTTCGCGGCCATCCCGACGCCGAAACCGTGCGCCGCAAAGGCGGCCGCCAGTGAGGCGGCCACCACGCACAGGAGCTCCATGCGGTCGGGGTCGATGCCCTCCCAGACTGCGTGCAGCGCGCTCACGTCCAGCAGCAGGCGCACGGCCGCCAGAGCCGCGGGGTCGAGCTCGTTGGTGTGCAGCGCCCCCCAGCGCGCCGTGGCGCGCCAGTTGATGGCGCGCAGGGAGTCCCCGGGCCGGTAAGGCCGTGTGCCACGCAGCGCCGTGGGGTCGCAGGCCAGCGAGCGGGCCACGGTCTCCTCGACCAGGGGGCGGCCGGTCAGCAGGTCGAAGCCGGGGACGTCGAGCACTCTGGGCAGCACCGCGACCTCCTGCCGCGCCTCGAGCGTCCGGCTCACGCCGGCGATCCCGAAGGGGTCGCCGGCCTCCAGCTCCACCGGCCCGAACCGGTGCAGCCCGCGGGCCACGCAGCGCACGCGGTAGTGTCGCCGCAGGCGTTCATACCAGCGCACCGAGATGGTCTGGATGAATGACCTCGTCCCCCGATGATTCACCGGACCGAGCGCGAACCCCACGGGCTCCAGGCCCGCCGGCCACTCGTCGCGCACGCGCATCCACACGAGCGGGAGCAGCTTGGCGTTGGTGACGCTCATCGTGACCTCGAGCTCGCTGCCCCAGGGGACGACGCGCCGGGAGAGCGTACGCTCGAAGGTGAAGGCGGTGAACACGCGCCGGCGGGTCGTGACCACGAGAGCCGCGAGGGCCGACGCCGCCAGCGCCGCGAACCCCAACGCGCCGGAGCGCAGGAGCGCCGCGACGACGAGGCCGGCCAGGCCGGCCCACGCGATCGATCTCAGGCGCACGACCGCCTCCCGGTCAGATGGCCGCGTGCCCGCCGTCGCCGGCTGCGGCCTCGCGGGCGTCGGCCTCGCGGGCGTCGGCCTCGCGGGCGTCGGCCTCGCGGGCGTCGGCCTCGCG
>JBAXRL010000373.1:0-3743 GCA_037131205.1 Actinomycetes bacterium
AGCGCTCCCAAGGCGTTCCACAGCCTGCCCTCCAGGGCGATGAACAGGATGATGGCGATGAGCATGCCGAGGCCGCCCCAGAGCAGGTGGGCGAAGTGGATCTTGCCGCCGCCGAGCTGCGGCCAGCCGGTGGCCGCCAGGATCGAGCGCACGAGGATGATCGTCGCGATCGCCGACACGAAGAAGACCTCGAAGTGGAGCGTGGCGTCGACGCGACGTACGAAGAACGAGCGCTTGAGAGCGGCGGCCACCGGGGCGTCTGGTTGCTCTGTCATCGTCTCAGGCGGGGTACGAGCCCAGCACCTTCACCCACGGCAACTTGCAGGCGAGGCACTTGAGCGCCTGCTCGATGGGCGGGTCGCCGCGGCGGCCCTCCACGTCGATGTAGAAGACGTAGTCGCCGAGACCTTTTTTGGAGGGCCGGGATTCGATCTTCGTGAGGTTCACGTAGCGGTGCGCGAACTCGCTGAGGATGAGCAGCAGGATGCCGGGCTGGTCGGCGCCGATGCCGCAGACGATGCTGGTCTTGTACCTGGCCTCAAGATCCTGCGGCGCCGGGGTGCGCGCGAGGTAGACGAAGCGTGTGCGGTTGTCCCGCGAGTCCTCGATGTCGTCGCGGACCACGGCGCACTCGTAGAGGTCGGCCGAGAGACGCGTGCCGATGGCCACCCAGGGGCGCTCGACGCGGCTCACGCGGCGCACGGCCTCGGCGGTGGAATCGGTGGCCTCGTGCTCCACGTCGGCGAGGTGCTCCTGGATGAACCGGCGGCACTGCCCGTAGGCGATGGGGATGCTGATCACCTTGGTGACCTCGTCCAGGCTCAGGCCGGCGCGGGCGATGAGCTGATGACGGATCGCGTGGGTGACCTCGCGGACGATCGTCAGCTCGTCGAAGCCGAAGCCCAGCAGGTCGAGCGTCCAGGTCACGGAGCCTTCGAGCGAGTTCTCGATGGGCACGATGCCGAGCCCGGCCTCGCCGCCCGCCACCGCCTGCAGCACTTCATGGATGGACGGATAGGGGAACGGGGCGAGCGCGCCCGCCGGCGGGTCGGCCAGCAGCGCCTCTTCGGTGAACGTACCCTCCGGCCCGAGAAACGCGACCCGGCTGCTCTCGTTGGCCACTCTCGTCTCCTCGCGTGGTGTGCCGCTCCGTGTGCGCGCAAGGCTATCAGACGAGGCTGCGCCCGCGTGACGTGGCGCGGCGCTCGCGGGTCAGGCGCCTGAAGGCGAGCTGGGACCGGCGGGCGCCGCGTCGGCGGGCGCCGGGTCGCCGAGCGCGGCGAGCGCGTCGAAGGCCCTGCGCTCGTCGGCGCCCGGGGGCGGGCCGCCGGCGGGCGGCCGCGGCTCGTCGGCGAGGCGCGCCGCGCGCGCCGCACGCGGGCCGTCCTCGCCGGGGGCCAGCGGCCGCGGCACGGCCGCCGCTACCGCGCGCTGCTCCTCCGGCGAGAGGTCGCGGTCGGGGACGCCGTCGCGCAGGTGCTTGACGTAGATGCGCGCGAAGTCGCGCGCCGCGATGGCGCTGAACACGACTCCCGAGCGGTGGTTGTCGAGCAGGGCGAACGAGGCGCTCTGTTCGCCGCCGGCGTCGCGGAAGGCGTCGTAGCGCACGATCGCGCGGTTGGTCAGGGCGCGGTCCAGGTGACGCTTCTGCTCGTCGAGCTGGTCGGTGAGCATCTCCACGGCCTCGCGTAGATTGCGGACCTGCGAATCGAGGTTGTGGACGTGCGCGACGATATCGCGCTGGTCGTGGTGGCCCATGACCACAAGCTGTGCGCGCCGCAGGCGGCGCACGGAGATCCACAGGACGAGGACCAAAACGAGCAGCGCCACAGAGAGGGCGACGGCCGCCGCCGCCACGTAGGGTGCGATATCGCGTGCCGTCTGCATGCGGGCTACTGGAGCTGCAGGAGGATCTTGAACTGCCCGGTGTTGTTGGTCTTCACCCGCTCGCCGGGCACCGGGCCGGCCGTGATCGTGAGCGTGGAGACCTTGCTCAGCGCCTCGGGCGGGATGGCGAAGCCCTGGATGGTGACGCTCTGCGTCTGGCCGGCGGCGATCGTGGCGATCGTGCCGGACTGTTTGAGCACGCTCCCGTCGGGCAGCTTGAGATCCGCTGTGACGGCGACGTTCTGCTCCGTGACGTCGCCCTGGTTCTGGACCTTGACGGCGAACGCCAGAGCGGCCGAGGCGGGGATATCGGCTGTGCTCGCCCTGGTGAGCGTGATGTCGCCGGGCTGGGCGATCACGCTCACGAGGCCCACGCCGTGGACGCCGGCCAGCTTGGTGGAGCTGCCCACGCTGTTCAGCATCTCTTCGAGGCGCGCCGCGTCGAAGGTCTTCGCGGTGAGGAAGTAGGTGGATGTGGGCACGGGCACGTCGCTGACGCCCTGCGCGCTCAGGGTGTTGCGCGCCGGGATGTACACGCGGCTTGTGTAGTACGCGTCGGGGCCGCTGAAGTAGCCGGCCAGCGCGGCGAGCTTGGCGGGGTCGACCTTCTTCTTGCCGAGCATGCCGAGCAGGGTGGTCTCGAAGAGCTTGAAGCCGTCGGCGCGCACCTTCATGCCTTCGGCGAAGACGGCCTGCTCGGAGGCGAGGGTCTCGGGCGGCTCGAGGCGGTCGGCGCGCACGGCGATCTCGTTCTGCTTCGCGCCGAGCTCGGCGAGCTTGGCCGTGAGCTCCTTGCGCGAGAACCTGGTGGGGTCGGCGACGAGCTGGTCGAGCTGCTTGCCGAGCGTGGCGGAGTCGCTGATGGCGAGCGAGACGCCCTCGAAGTAGGTGCGGTAGGACGAGACCTTGCGGTTGTGCTGGCAGCTGCGCGCCCACCAGGCCATGGCGAAGACGATCACGAAGACGATCGCCGCGAGGATGACGATGCGCTGGATGCGGGTGCGGCGAGGGTTGGCATGGCGGCGCGCCGGCGACGGCGACTCGGGCTGCTCGCGTTTGGCCGCCTGGCCGGCCGCGTCGTCGTCGAAGAAATCCACTCCGCGGCCCCCGTTCGTCAGGCGGTTGGTGGGCGAGGCGGGACTTGAACCCGCACGCACGTAAGTGCACTAGACCCTGAACCTAGCGCGTCTGCCAATTCCGCCACTCGCCCAGCAGCTCGTACAAGGTTCGGATTGTACCATACCGAATACCGTGCCAAACGAAGGATCACCTATCCCCATGTCCGTCGCGGCGCACAGCATGACACCCCTCTACGCCGATTGGCGTGACCGCTACAAGCTGGTCGGCAAGATCGGCAGCGGCGGCTCCGCCGATGTGTATGAGGCGCTCGACGTCACCCTCGACCAGCCCGTCGCGCTCAAGATCGTCGCCGACGGGCGCGGCATGTCCGCCCGCGTCGTGCGTGAGGTCGAGGCCGCCGCGGCTCTCGACCACCCCAACATCGTGGCGCTCTACGACTGGTTCGGCGACGGCGAGCGCAGCATCCTCGTGTGGGAGCTCGTCGACGGCGAGTCGCTGAACAAGCTGGCCGGCGAGCTCGGCGACGGGGACGTCGCGGCGCTCGGCGTCGAGCTGCTCGACGCCCTCGCCTGCGCCCACAGCCAGGGCATCATCCACCGCGACGTCAAGCCGCAGAACGTGATGCTCAACCTCGCCGGCCACGTCAAGGTGATGGACTTCGGCATCGCCCGCCTCATCGACGCCGACACGCTCACCGGGGAGGGCGACGTCATCGGCACGGTCGCCTACATGTCGCCGGAGCAGGCCGCCGGGCGCCGCGTGGGGCCGCCCAGCGA
>JBAXRL010000374.1:0-3736 GCA_037131205.1 Actinomycetes bacterium
CGCCGCCGCCGAGGCGGCGGCGCGAGCCGCGCTGCTCGGCGCCGGCGCCGCCGCGGAGGCGGCGACCGCCGCAGCCGCCGCGACGGCGCGCCTGGCGAGCGCTACCGAGGAACGGCACAGAGCGCTGCTCGCGGAGCGCCGTGCCCTGGAGGCGGAGGTCGACCACCTGCGCGCCGCGCTGCGCGATCTGCAGGACGTGGGCGCCGACGTGCTGCAGGTGGCCGGCGCCTACCCCGGCGCCGTCTCGCTGGCCGGCGCCGTCACCTGTGAGGCGGGCTACGAGCGCGCCCTGGCGGCGGCGCTGGCCCAGGTCTCGGGGGCTCTGGCCGTGCCGCGGGGGGTGGATCACTGGGCGCTCCTCGACGCCCTCAAGGACGCCGGGGTGGGCCTGGTGCGCCTCGTCGTGTCGGTGGCCCGGCCGCGCCCGTCGGTGGCGTTCCCCGGCGCGGCGCCCCTCATCGACAAGGTGAGCCTGGAGGGGTGCGACGAGCTCGCCGGCGTCCTCGCCGACGTGGTGATCGTCGACGATCTGCGCGCCGTCCCCGATGGGTTCACCGGTCTGGCCGTGACGCGCGACGGGGAGTTCTACCGCCCGAGCTCCGGGCACATGGGGCTGGCCGGCGGCGTGCCGGCGGCGCTGCTCCTCGAGCGTCGCGCCGCGCTCGTGGGCCTCAGCGAGAGACTCGACGCGGTGCGCTCGCGGGAGCTGCGCGAGGCGGCGGCGCTGGCGCTCGCCGCGCGCGCCCAGGACGCCGCGCGCGCGACCTCGGAGGAGCGCTCCGCGGCGGAAAGGCAGGCGCGCATCGTCGCCGAGACCACCGAACGCGACCTCAAGGCGGTGCGCGAGCGCGTCCGCGATCTGCACGAGGTTACGGCCCGCGAGCGCCGGGCGCTCGAGGGTCTGGCCGCCGAGCACGCCGAGGCCGCCGCCGGGATCGCGGCCGCCGGCGAGACCGCCGCCACGGCGCTGCTCGCAGTCGAACGGCTGCGCCCCGAGGCGGAAGCCGCGGAGGCGAGGCTCGCGGCCGCCGAAGGGGAGCACGCCGAAGCGCTGTCGCTGGTGACGCGCCGCCGCGTCGAGCTCGAGGAGCGGCACACGGCGGCGCAACGCGCCGCCGATCGACGCGAGGCCGCGCGGCGCCGCGCCGCCGCCGGGCGCGCGCGGCTGAAGGAGCTCGAGCGCCGCCTCAAGGACTTGCCCGAGGTGCGCGAGATCTGCGAGGCGCTGGCGGCGCGGATCGCGGGCCTCAGCGCGCACGCCAGGGCGCTCATCCAGCGCCTCGACCCGGAGGAGGAGGCAGACGCCTCGCTCGACCGCGATCAGCTGCGCGTCCTCGCCGAGCGCGAGGCCGGCCTGCGCCGCGACCTCGCCGATCTCGGCGAGCGGCGCACGGCGGTCCAGGTGGCGCTGGCGCGCCTCGAGGACCGCCGCGCCGAGCTCGCCGCCGCCCTCGACGAAGTCAGCGAGCAGCTCGACCAGGCGGGGTTCGCGGCGCCGGCGGACGACGACGAGGAGCGACGGCTGCGCGACCGCCTCGAGCGGCTCAGCCGCCGCCGTGAGCGCCTCGGCCCCGTGAACCCCCTCGCCGAGGCGGAGTGCGCCGCGCTCGCCGAGCGCGCCGCCTTTTTGCGCGAACAGCGGCGTGACCTCGAGACGTCGCTCGACGAGCTCGGCGCCCTCATCAAGGAGCTCAGCGCCCAGATCGACGTGGAGTTCGCCGGCACGTTCGCGGCCGTGCGGGAGCAGTTCGAGCACATGGTCGCGGTGCTGTTCCCCGGCGGCCGCGGGTCGCTGAAGCTCGCCGAGCCCAGCGCCGACGACCCCGGCGGCGTCACCGTCCAGGTCAAGCCGGCGAAGAAGCTCGGCAAGAAGCTGCAGCTTCTGTCCGGCGGCGAGCGCGCCCTTGTGGCCATCGCCTTTCTGATGGCGCTGGTGCTGGCGCGGCCCTCCCCCTTCTACATCCTCGACGAGATCGAGGCGGCCCTGGACGACGTCAACATCGGCCGCCTCGTGAAGCTGCTGCGCGACTACCGCGAACGCACGCAGTTCATCATGATCACCCATCAGAAACGCACCATGGAGGCCGCCGACGTGCTCTACGGCGTGACCATGGGGGCCGACGGGGGCTCGCAGGTCGTGAGCGCGCGCCTGGCCCAGGAGGAGATCGAGCGCGAGGAGCGCGCCAAAGGCAAGGCCGGGGCGCCCGCGGCCGCCGGCCCGACAAGCTAGAGGAGCTGCACGTGGAGTGGCATGAGGTCTTCAAGGGCGTGGCCGTGGACGATGTCCCGGCGGCGGTGTTCGAGGAGGAAGCGCGTGAACGCAGGGGCCTCTTCGGGCGCCTGCGCAAGAATCTCGGCAAGGCGCGCGCCGTGGTCGCCGACCAGCTCAAGGCGGCCCTGTACGTGGGCGTCGACCGGCGGCTCTACGAGCAGGTCGAAGAGCTGCTGATCGCCGCCGACGTGGGCGTGGACGGCACCGTCAAGATCGTCGACGAGCTCGAGCAGCGCTGCACGGCGAAGAAGATCGAAACCCGCGAGCCGTTCATGGACGAGCTCGCCGAGGTGATCGCCGGCGTGCTCAAGCCGGAGGATCCCGAGACGCAGAGGATCGACGTGACGGCGCGGCCCACCGTGATCCTCATGGTCGGCGTCAACGGCACGGGGAAGACGACCACCATCGGCAAGATCGCCTGGCGGCTCAAGGAGATGGGCAAGACGCCGCTCATGGTGGCCGGCGACACGTTTCGCGCGGCGGCCGTCGAACAGCTCGCGGAGTGGGCGAAGCGCGTGGGCTGCGAGATCGTCAAACAGGCCGAGGGCGGCGACCCCGCCGCCGTCGTGTTCGACGGCGTGGCCGCCGCTCGCTCGCGGGGCGTCGACGTGGTGCTCATCGACACGGCCGGCCGCCTGCACACCCAGGTCAACCTGATGCGCGAGCTCGAGAAGGTGCGCCGGGTCATCGAGAAGCAGCTGCCCGGCGCCCCCCACGAGACGTTGCTCGTGCTCGATGCGACGACGGGCCAGAACGGCCTGCGCCAGGCGCAGGAGTTCAAGCAGGCGGTGGACGTGAGCGGTGTGGTGCTGACAAAACTGGACGGCACCGCCAAGGGAGGCATCGTCGTGGCCATCCACGAGACGCTCGGCATCCCCATCAAGCTCATCGGCATCGGCGAGCAGCTCGAGGACCTCCGCCCCTTCGAGCCCGACGTTTTTGCGCGCGCCATCTTCGGCGGCGACGAGGAGCGCGCGTAACCGGGGCGCCTTGCTTGAGCGCCCGGATGTCGGCCGTCAGCATCACTTCTTCGCCGGTAGGTAAGTAGGTACATAGAAGAGTGTTGACAAAGGACTCCGCTTCGTACATTCTTCTGCTGCGCTTGCTCCAAAGAGGCTACCCCTTCGAAGGGGATGGTCTGGCTGCATGGCGTTACCGCATCCTGGCAGCCGGGCTGCCGGAAATCGATTCTGGTGGTCCGGCTATTCGACGCTCGGGATGGGTCTTCGATTCGAGCAGAGCGAGGAGGTGAGGCGGCTCCCTGCGGTCCACTCGCGACGACGGACGATTCCGTCGCCAGTGCAGGACACATGGCGGGGAGGCAACGGCAATCTGACGTCGCGGTTGTGATAAGCAATGCACCTCACCAAACGGAAGGAGGGTCAGGTATGCAGTGTTATGTGTGCGCAAAGGCCGGCAAGCAGACTGAGGCGGTCGGCATCTGCATCGTGTGCGGCATGGGGC
>JBAXRL010000375.1:0-3734 GCA_037131205.1 Actinomycetes bacterium
TGCATGAACGCCAGGCGACCAGCCGTTACGTCCGGGCCCGCGTTACTCAAAACGTACTTGATGGTCTCGGGTGAGTCCACTTCCCGACGAATCAGAAGCCGCCACTCGTGAGCCTCCTTCTCCTCGCCGTCCCACAGCCATACGGTGCGATGAAGAATCTCGACGCGCAGCATTCCCTTCGTCGTGGCTCGGACATCCATCCGTTTCCACGCCGATTCCGGCCGGCTCTCCCCCCAGACGTCCACTCGGATTCCGCGCACCGTCCCAGGCCGACGCGTGGGATCCTCCAGGTACACGATCTGATCCTTGTGGACGTCGGCGACGAACGTCTCCTTCCGCTCTTGCAGCGCTCGGAGAAACGCCGAGTCCTTCCCGTAACCGCCATCGCAGCCGATCCACCCGTACCTCAGCCCGTCCCTTCGCGCTTCGTCCACAACCTCGAGTGCGAGCACGGGTTTGGTCCGCAGCCGTCTCTGTTCCGCCGGGATCTTCGCCCGCCGGCATCGTCCCAGGTCATCGGTCCATATCGCCGGCAGATACAGCTTCACACCCACCGGGGCTACCTTCTCCCGGCAGTTCATCACCCCGAACACCGCGACCTGGCAGTTCTCTACCTTTCCCATCTGCCCGCACCACTGCCGCGCTACGCCCACCGAAAGATCGCCCTTCTTCGGAAATCCCGACTCGTCCAAGATCAGGCAACTGTCTGTCTGTCCGCCCAGTACTGCATCCACATCCCGTGCGACGTGCTTCACGACTTCCCGTTCGTCCCACGCGGAATTCGCCAGAAAGTGCTGTAGGGCCTGCTCGTCCGCGTCCGCGATGGCGTCTTCCATCCGTTGCATGTTCCCTCTCTCGGTCACCAGAAGTCCACTCACATACTCCGCCGCCCGTTCGAAGTGACTCCTCCCTCGGGAGGTCGTGAAGTGGTTGGCATATCGCGCGAGGAAACCATGTAGGCATCGAGCCACACGCTCGATGACCCTTCGGGCATCCGACCTTCTCCTCTTCTCTTTTGGGTACAACCCCTTGGGGACAGGAGACGTGGCTGGGCAGTCGCACGTCGGCATCGAGGATGCCACCTCGCCGCTCACCGGCGATGGCCCAGCCCTGCATACCAGACGCGATCCACACCCGGTCCTGGCGTGCCAAGCACCGCCTCCGCCTTCTCCTCGTGGTCCCCTGCTGCTGGCACGGACTGGTTGGGACCTGTCCTGGCGAGCGAATCCCGGCTCACCTGGTCTCCCTGGAGGGGTCTCTCTCCAGGCAATCGGTCAAGCGCGCAGGTCAGCCCATGCGACCTGTGGCGGTTCCATCGCGACAGCCCGCACAACCCTACGCTATCTCGCAGAGCCTTCCTGTCTCCCTCCCTCACCGGCCTCGCGCAGAACCTCGGCGCCTCGGACTGCTCTGCGTTTACCGGGATCTCGGGTCGCTCCACGGGGTTCTCCTCCGCTCACGTCAAGCTACTCTCTTGTCGCCGATTTGTCCCGTACTTTCTTTCGCCCCGTCCGTCACCTTGTCAGGTCGGCCCCTTCATCAGTTCCATCAGACCCGGATCAGGACCATCGACGTGCGGCACTTCCCGGGTTCGTGCAGGACTGCCTCCTGCCTCCGGCCACCCTCGATAGCGCCGTTGACCATCCCTGCCGCCGATTCCCAGCCGAGATCCAAGGTCACCAAAACCAAACGAGCGATTCGTGACAAAGTAGAAATAGTCACCTTCACGAACGCCAAGGGAGAGAGCATGAAGTTCAACAAGCCCTTCGGGCAGCTGATCGGCTTTGCCGACGGCACCTCGCTGAGCTTCTGACGGTCAGGGCCCGGAGGGGGGCGGGCGTGCCTGCCCCCCTCCCCGGCCCGGCGGCCGCCGGGCCGGGGAGGGGGGCAGGCACGCCCGCCCCCCTCCGGGCCCTGACCGTCAGAAGCTCAGCGAGGTGCCGTCGGCAAAGCCGATCAGCTGCCCGAAGGGCTTGTTGAACTTCATGCTCTCTCCCTTGGCGTTCGTGAAGGTGACTATTTCTACTTTGTCACGAATCGCTCGTTTGGTTTTGGTGACCTTGGATCTCGGCTGGGAATCGGCGGCAGGGATGGTCAACGGCGCTATCGAGGGTGGCCGGAGGCAGGAGGCAGTCCTGCACGAACCCGGGAAGTGCCGCACGTCGATGGTCCTGATCCGGGTCTGATGGAACTGATGAAGGGGCCGACCTGACAAGGTGACGGACGGGGCGAAAGAAAGTACGGGACAAATCGGCGACAAGAGAGTAGCTTGACGTGAGCGGAGGAGAACCCCGTGGAGCGACCCGAGATCCCGGTAAACGCAGAGCAGTCCGAGGCGCCGAGGTTCTGCGCGAGGCCGGTGAGGGAGGGAGACAGGAAGGCTCTGCGAGATAGCGTAGGGTTGTGCGGGCTGTCGCGATGGAACCGCCACAGGTCGCATGGGCTGACCTGCGCGCTTGACCGATTGCCTGGAGAGAGACCCCTCCAGGGAGACCAGGTGAGCCGGGATTCGCTCGCCAGGACAGGTCCCAACCAGTCCGTGCCAGCAGCAGGGGACCACGAGGAGAAGGCGGAGGCGGTGCTTGGCACGCCAGGACCGGGTGTGGATCGCGTCTGGTATGCAGGGCTGGGCCATCGCCGGTGAGCGGCGAGGTGGCATCCTCGATGCCGACGTGCGACTGCCCAGCCACGTCTCCTGTCCCCAAGGGGTTGTACCCAAAAGAGAAGAGGAGAAGGTCGGATGCCCGAAGGGTCATCGAGCGTGTGGCTCGATGCCTACATGGTTTCCTCGCGCGATATGCCAACCACTTCACGACCTCCCGAGGGAGGAGTCACTTCGAACGGGCGGCGGAGTATGTGAGTGGACTTCTGGTGACCGAGAGAGGGAACATGCAACGGATGGAAGACGCCATCGCGGACGCGGACGAGCAGGCCCTACAGCACTTTCTGGCGAATTCCGCGTGGGACGAACGGGAAGTCGTGAAGCACGTCGCACGGGATGTGGATGCAGTACTGGGCGGACAGACAGACAGTTGCCTGATCTTGGACGAGTCGGGATTTCCGAAGAAGGGCGATCTTTCGGTGGGCGTAGCGCGGCAGTGGTGCGGGCAGATGGGAAAGGTAGAGAACTGCCAGGTCGCGGTGTTCGGGGTGATGAACTGCCGGGAGAAGGTAGCCCCGGTGGGTGTGAAGCTGTATCTGCCGGCGATATGGACCGATGACCTGGGACGATGCCGGCGGGCGAAGATCCCGGCGGAACAGAGACGGCTGCGGACCAAACCCGTGCTCGCACTCGAGGTTGTGGACGAAGCGCGAAGGGACGGGCTGAGGTACGGGTGGATCGGCTGCGATGGCGGTTACGGGAAGGACTCGGCGTTTCTCCGAGCGCTGCAAGAGCGGAAGGAGACGTTCGTCGCCGACGTCCACAAGGATCAGATCGTGTACCTGGAGGATCCCACGCGTCGGCCTGGGACGGTGCGCGGAATCCGAGTGGACGTCTGGGGGGAGAGCCGGCCGGAATCGGCGTGGAAACGGATGGATGTCCGAGCCACGACGAAGGGAATGCTGCGCGTCGAGATTCTTCATCGCACCGTATGGCTGTGGGACGGCGAGGAGAAGGAGGCTCACGAGTGGCGGCTTCTGATTCGTCGGGAAGTGGACTCACCCGAGACCATCAAGTACGTTTTGAGTAACGCGGGCCCGGACGTAACGGCTGGTCGCCTGGCGTTCATGCA
>JBAXRL010000376.1:0-3730 GCA_037131205.1 Actinomycetes bacterium
AAGTACGGCGCCGACGCCACGCGCTTCGCCCTGCTGCTCATGAGCAGCAGCCAGGACGTGCGCTTCAGCGAAGAGAAGATCGTCATGGGCCGAAGCTTCGCCAACAAGCTGTGGAACGCGTCGCGGCTCGTGCTCCTGGCGAGCGAGGGCGTCCCGGCGGAGCGCAGCGACGCTCACCAGGTCGATCGCTGGATCACGAGCCGCTTTCAGCGCTGCCTGGCTGAGGTCGAGGAGGCGGTCACGGGGTTCGATCTCGCCGCGGCCATCGACACGCTGTACCACTTCGTCTGGGACGAGCTCTGCGACTGGTATCTGGAGCTCGTCAAGGTGCGCCTGTACGGCGAGGACGAAGTGCAGAAGGCGCAGGCCGGCGGGCACGCGCGCTGGCTGCTCGCGCAGGTCGTGCGCCTGCTCCATCCCTTCCTGCCGTTCGTCACCGAGGAGATCGCGGCGCAGTACGGCGAGGCGCCGCTCCTCGAGCGTCAGCATCCTCTGCACGACGAGGCGCTTCTCTCGCCGGACGACGAGGCGGCGGTCGGTGAGCTGCAGGCCGTGGTCGACGCGCTGCGCCGCTTCCGCGCCGCCGCCGAGGTGCCGCCGGGCAAGGTGCTCGAGGCGGTGTTTGTGGCCGAGAGTGGCGGCGCGGCCGGGCGCTACGCGCCCTACGCCGCCGCCTTCCGCGCCCTGGCGCGCACCGCGGTGCGCTTTGAGGGCGCGCCCGACGCCGAGGCGACGGTGGTGCTGGCGCCCGGTGGCCGCCTGGAGGTGGCCGCCGTGGTCGACAAGGCCGAGGAGGTGGCTCGCCTTGAGCAGCAGCTCGGCAAGATCGCCGCGGAGATCAGCCGTGGTCAGGCGAAGCTCGCCAACGAGGGCTTCACGGGCCGCGCCCCCGCGGCCGTGGTGGCCAAAGAGCGCGACAAGCTCGCCGCCCACGTCGCCGACGGCGACGAGCTCGCGGCGCGCCTCGCGCACCTGCGCGGGGCCTGAGGAGGGCGCCGTGTGCGGCGCGGAGGGCGCGTGAGCGCCGGCGCCCCCGGGTGGGCCGCCTACCTCGAGGCTCTGGCCGCCTTCGGCATGCGGCCGGGGCTGGAGCGCGTGAGCGCCCTGCTCGAGTCTCTGGGCCGGCCGCAGGACGCCTACCGCGTGATCCACGTCGTGGGCACCAACGGCAAGTCCTCCACCACGCGGTACTGCGAGGCTCTGCTGCGCGCCCACGGCGCGCGCGCCGGCGCCTACCTCTCGCCGCACATCTCGGGCTGGACCGAGCGCGTCGTGGTGGACGGCCGTCCCGTGGACGAGGCCCTGTTCGCGACCTGCGTCGAGGCCGTGCGCACGGCCACGGCGGCGCTGCCGGAAGAGGTGGGGGAGACCACGCAGTTCGAGGTGCTCACCGTGGCGGCGCTCCTGGCCATGGCCGAGAGCGGCGTGGAGGCGGCAGCGCTCGAAGCCGGTCTCGGCGGCCGCCTCGACGCCACCAACGTCGTCGCCGCCCCGGTCGTGGTGCTGACCAACATCGCCCTCGAACACACGCAGGTGCTCGGCGGCACGCGCGAGCTGATCTTCGCCGAGAAGGCGGCGGTCATCAAGGGCGGCGAGGTCGTGTTCGGCGGGCTCGACGGGCTCGAAGAAGAAGCACGCCGGGTCTGCTCCGCCGCCGGCGCGCGGCCGCACTTCCTGCGTGATGAGGCGCCCGCCGGCGGAGGCGACGCCCTGCCGCCGGGGGATCTGCGCGTCGCGGGCTCCCCCCGGGACTTCAGAGTCACGCTCGCTGTGGGCGGCGCGCGCGAAGAATGGGCCGGCCTCCGCGTGCCGACGCCGGCCCTGTACCAGGTCGTCAACGCCGGGCTGGCGGTGGCGGCCGTGCGGCTGCTCCTCGGACGCCTCGACGAGACGGCCGCGCGAGAGGCGTTGGCCGTCACGGCCGTGCCCGGCCGCCTGCAGACGGTCGGCGAGCGGCCGCTGGTGCTCGCCGACGGCGCTCACAACCCCGACGGCGTGCGTGCGCTCGCCCGCAGCCTGGCGGCCGTGGCTGTCCCCAGGCCCACGGTGGGCGTGCTCGCGATCATGGGCGACAAGGGCTACGACGAGATGCTCGAGCGCTTCCTTCCGCTGCTGGACGCGGTCGTGTGTACGCGGGCCGGCGAGTCGCGCAGCCTCACGGCCGAGGAGCTGGCCGCCGCCCTGCGGGCGGCGGCCGTCCGCCTCGGCCGCGAGCTCCCCGAGGTGCGCGTGGCGACAGACCCGCACGAGGCCCTGGCGCTGGCCCGCCGGCTCGCCGGCGCCGACGGGTCCGTGCTGGTCGGCGGTTCCCTCTATTTGCTGGAGGACCTGCGCGACGTGCTCGCCGGCGCCGGCTGACGGCGGCTTTCGCGCGGTTGTCGGCAAAGGCGCGTCGGATATACTGAGGCAAACTCGTGGAGGGTCGAATGGCACAGAAGAGGGCGCACCCGGCCGTGCGGTTTCTGGTCGCGTTTCTCATTGTGATCGCCGTCGCGTTCGTCGCTTTCTTTGTCGGCTACCTCCTCGGCATGCGCATCGCCGTCGCGCCCCCGGTACTTCCGGTTCTCTTCTAGGCGTTCCACTCGTCCATCGCGACCGCGGGCGGCCGCAGGAGGGATTGATGAACACAGGCGCTTCCGTCCCGTCGCCGCGGGCGCCCCATGAGCGCCTGATCCTCGTCTCCGGCGCCACCGGCTACGTGGGCGGCCGGCTGGTGCCGCGCCTTCTCGCGGCCGGCCATCGCGTGCGCTGCCTGGTCCGCGACCCGTCGCGACTCGAGGGGCGCGACTGGCTGCCGCACGTCGAGGTGGCGACCGGCGACGTGCTGCGGCCGGCCGGCCTTGCGGAGGCCCTGGCCGGCGTCGATGTCGCCTACTACCTCATCCACAGCATGGCCGGCGGCAAAGGGTTCCACGAGCGCGACGTCACGGCGGCGAGGGGCTTCGCCCGCGCCGCCGCCGCCGCCGGCGTGAGCCGCATCGTCTACCTCGGCGGCCTCGGCGACCCCGCAGCGGACATCTCCGCTCATCTGCGCTCGCGCCAGGATACCGGCGACGCGCTCCGTGAAGCCGGCGTGCCGGTCAGCGAGCTGCGAGCGGCCGTCGTCGTCGGGTCGGGGAGCATCTCCTTCGAGATGATCCGCTACCTCACCGAGCGCCTGCCGGTGATGATCTGCCCCAAGTGGGTGTACACGAAGGTGCAGCCCATCGGCGTCGACGACCTTCTGCGCTACCTCGTGGAGACGCTGGACGTGCCCGACAGCGCCGGCCGCGTGATCGAGGTGGGCGGCGCCGACGTGCGCACCTACGGCGACATGATGCTCGGCTACGCCCAGGCGCGCGGTCTGCGCCGGCGGCTGCAACCCGTGCCCGTGCTCACGCCCGTGCTGTCGTCGTACTGGGTGCATCTGGTCACTCCGATCCCGTCGACCATCGCGCGGCCGCTCATCGAGGGCCTCGGCAGCGAGGTCATCGTGCGCGACGACACGGCGCGCCGCCTGTTCCCGGACATTCACCCCATCGACTACATGACGGCCGTGCGCGCCGCCGTCGCGACTCTGGAGAGCGGCGTCGTCGAGACGTCGTGGGCCGACGCTCTCGCGACCAGCGGCGGCGACGCCGCTCCGAAGGTGCTCACGCAGCAGGCCGGCATGATGATCGAGCGGCGCCAGGTGCTGGTCGCCGCCGACCCCGCGGACGTCTTCGCCGTCTGCCTCGGCATCGGCGGCGAG
>JBAXRL010000377.1:0-3720 GCA_037131205.1 Actinomycetes bacterium
ATTCAGTCGACGAGCGCCCCGAGCGGAGCGGGTCGGTCGACCCAGCCCTCGAGGAAGGGGCTCACCTTGATCAGCGTCTTGCGCAGGTACTTGTAGTTGAGCTTGCCATCGTGGTGAAGGCGCCCGACGACGATGCCGGGGTGGCGCCCGATGGACTCCGCGAAGGCGGTCACGGCATCCAGGGGGAAGCGCGAGCGGCGTTCCGCCAAAAACGCCCGGTAGGGTCGCGCCGGCACGAGCCGGTCCGACGCCCAACGGTCCGCCTGTCTCTCGATGGATTTTGCGGCGGGCGCCGGGTCGCCGGTCTCGTCGATGAACGAGCCTTCGTGCCCGAGAACGAGATGGGCGAGCTCATGCATCAGCGTGAACCAGAAGTTGTCGAGGCGGTCCAGTCGGAGCGTGAGCGCGACCACCGGCTGCTCGCCGGCGCGCAGCGCCGCGCCGTCAGCGAAGGTCCGCTCCAGGCGCGGCACGATGACGCAACGCACGCCAAGCGCGAGCAAGGCACGAGGCGCCTGGCTCACCTGCTCCGGCCTCTGCGCCAGCTTCAGGATGCCCGGGATGCCGGCCTCCAGCTCCGAGCGATCGTAGGCGCCCGTGGTTTGCTGCGCAGCGAGGATCTCAACGCGGCGGGTCCACGCGTAGAGCCCGCGCTGGTCGGGCGTGTGCGCGGGTGAGCACCTGAAGTTGGCTGCCTGCGGCAGTGGCTCGTCGAAGCTCCTGAGATCCAGGAACTCGAGCAGGTTGCTCTCCAGCACATCCTGATCCGCCGGGTCCTCCACCCATCCGCGCCTGGTGAGCTCGCGCACTGGCGCGAGCGCGTACAACTTGCTGCGCCGCGCTATGGCGTCGCCCGGCTCTTGCTGCGCCGCAAGCTGCAGACGGTAGGCGGCCTCAAGGTTCGTCCAAAGCTCCGCCGATGTGCCGAACGCCTGCGCGAGCTCGATGGCCGTGTCGGGCGTGATCTGCTTCTTGCCCTGCACGATCTGGTTGATGACCTGCGGCGGCCGGTCAACGATGCTTGCCAAGTCCTGCTGCGTCCAGCCGCGCTCCTCCAGCTCGCGGCGCAGAATGCGACCCGGCGCCACCGGGCGCGCCGGCCTGAGCTCCCCTTCTGCCATCACGCACTCACCTCTCCCTGCGATGGTAGTCGTCGATCGCGACGATCTCGATGTAGATGCCCTGCCCGTCGCGCTGCTCTCTGACGACCAGGCGCCGGCCTTTGTGGAGCCGCAGGGATCGGTCTCCCTTGCGGTCGCCCTTGAGCTTCTCGTAGTGAAGCGACTTGAGGGCTCTGAGATCCTGCGGGTCCCTGGCAGCCTGCACCGCAGCGACTACTTCGAAGAACGCTTCGAGGACCGCCGGGTCAACTCGATGCGCCCCTTTCTCGTGCGTATAGAGCGCCTCGAGCTTCTTGTCCAGGAAGACGATCCTCACGCTCAAGAACAGTATTCTCTCCCGCCGTGAATGTCAATTCCGCAATACAGATATAGGGTGACTATATAATATGACGTTAGAAGGATCTTGATGGACTCGCGACCGCCCTGCGAAGAAGTCCGTGCCAACCGGATTACTCTGCGCCCGTGAGGTCGACATGCGTAGCTTGCCCGGTCAGGTCGCCCCTGTCCCGTCGCTGCACGAGGGAGGCCCGGCAGAGTAGAACGAACTTGCGAGACCGGGTGGGGAATTGACTGGCGCCCGGTCTGGGGAATGGCGTGGCGTTCGACGCGGCGGTGCAGCCCTGGACCGTCGGGGGGGCGGGGTTCGAGGCGTCGCGCGTGAGCCTGGTCCACCTCAACAAGGGCTACGAGCGGCCGGGTGGCGAGCACGACCTCGAGCAGCTGTTCGTCGAGGAGCACGTCACCGCCGCAGCGGAGGCCATCCAGGGCGCTGTCGCAGCGGATGTGAGCCGCCTGCTCCGAGCCCTGGCGTCGGACATCGTGCCGCGCGTGCCGGAGGGCACGTCGTGTTCGAAGCCCTACGATTGCCCCTACTGTGCCCTCTGCCCCGCGCTCGATGACCCCACCGAGCATCCCGTCAGCGAGCTGCCCGGCAATTCCCGCGTCGTCGAGGCGAGGGCGCTCGACGCCCGCTATGAATCAGTGGCCGAATTGGGCCGGAATACGCACAAGAGCTGGTCGTACTACGCATCCAGGTTGTCGAGGGTCAGAAGAGGTCATGATCGACGGGCGCCCGGCTCTGCTCCTCGTCGACGCGCTCGGGGCAGTCCGCAGCCGTGATGTCGCAGAAGCGGCACTCCGAGAAGCTCGGCACCTTGACAGCCGGAGCCGCGCCGCCCACCCGCTCGATCGTGCCACGGATCAGCCCCTTGAGCTCATCGGTCAGCTGGCCGGGCGCGATGGGCAGGGACGCGTCCCGGTACTGGACCTCGCCGGCCAGCGGCACGCCCCGACAGGCGGCATGCGTGAGCGGCAGGACGCGCATGTAGGTGAGCACCTGGAAGGCGTCCGAGCCCCGCTGCTTGCCCGACTTACAGTCGATGACGAGGGCCTCTGCCCCGCGCAGCGCCACGAGGTCGGGCACGCCGCCGAGGGTCGCCGCCCGTCCCTTCAGAGTGAACCTGTTCTGATCCTCGACGAACACCGTGTAGCCCTCGGCCTTCACGGCCGCGGCGCGCCCGCCTTGACGCGCACGAGGAGGCTCTCGAACCACTTGAGCGCCGGCGCCACGATCCGCCAGCGCGCCCATGCGCTGGCGATCGGCGCACTCGAAGTCTTGTCGCACATGGTTCGCCGGGACCGAGCGGACGCCTACGCGGCCGCCGGGTCCTGCCAGGGCCCGCCCGGCGGCCAATGCCTCGCGAACGCGTCTCCGCGCGCCAGAGCCTCCCAGGGCTCGAGGAGGAAGGCGCGGAGGCCGTCGACGGCGGTGGCCAGATCGACGACCTCAAGCCGGTTGCGGCGCAGGAAGCCCGCCCATCGCGGGAGCATGACCTCATCGGACGCAAACGCGTGGGTGAGCGGCGCGGGGAGCTGCGCGCCTATCGGCCGTCCGCGCCGCTCGAACGTCAGCCGCACGGCTTCCGCAAGGCTGCAGCCGTCGAACGTCAGCCTTGCCGCCAGCGCCTGGACGTCGTAGATGTCCTTCATGCGGCTGTTCAGCATGCCGTGCTGCGCCATCGCGTGCAGCTTCTCCGCCACGACTGCCTCGGCGGGATAGGCGCGCAGCCGCGGAGCCGGGAAGTCGAGCAGCGTCGGCAGCGTGACCTCGGCGTCCCACGCCGCCAGCGCATCTCCGAAGCCGACGTCGATCTGCACCGTGTACCTGGCAGTCCCCAGTCGCGCCGCCAGCCGGAGGCGTTTGCCTTGGTAGCGCTCTCCCTCGCGGATGTCTCTCACCGCGATGCTCGCCGGGGCGAAGCTCATGCCGTCATCCGGCACTGCCGCGCGGCAGACGTCGGCGAAGACGGCCCTGAGTCTCTCGGCCGAATCCTCCCCGAAGCCCAGGAGGTCAACGTCGCGCGTAGCGCGATGCGGGTCTTGCTCCCACACCGCAAAGAGCGTCGCCCCCTTGAGCATGAAGGAAGAGGCGTGCGTCGACTCAGCGAGACGATAGAGAAACCGCTCGAGCACGTAGCGCAGGAACACCTCGTTGGGATCCGCGCCGGTCTTGTGCGCGCGAGCCAGCAGCCGCTGGTGCACGGACACCGCAACGTGCGTGAGCGGCCGCCGGCTCACGCGAGCGCCTCGATGTAGGGCC
>JBAXRL010000378.1:0-3715 GCA_037131205.1 Actinomycetes bacterium
GCAAGCCACCCGCGGCTGGTGAAGATGAGAGAGGAAGAGCGGTCTTCCCATCGGGAATCGTCCGTTCCCCGCCTTCCCCACCGGCGAGCGAGCCCGCGGACGGCCGTGCATGGCGAGAAGGTCAAGGATGCGGCCTTCTCCACAGGGTCAGCGTCGGCCCCGCGGAGCGCCGCCGGCCGCGGCCCCGCGGAGCGCTGCCGGCCTCGGCCCCGCGGAGCGCTGCCGGCCGCGGCCCCGCGGAGCGCCGCCGGCCGCGCACCCGCCGGGAGCGATCAGCGCCGAGGGCGATCAGCGCCGGGAGCGATCAGCGCCGAGGGCGATCAGCGCCGGGAGCGATCAGCGCCGAGGGCTTGCCCTCGACCGTGGGGAACTGCTCGCCTTCTTGCGCGGCTCTCAGCCCAGGATCTGGACCAGGCTCGAAGACCTCCCTGGCCCGCGGGCCGAGGCCACCATCCTCGACGACCTCCTCGACGCCCTCCTCGACGCCCTACGCGGCCGACCGCCTCACCGTCAACGGCCGGGTCAAGTACAGCAACGCGCGCGGGCGGCGCCGGCCGCGGCTACCTCACCCGGCGCGCGGGCGGCGCCGGCAAGAGCGACTCCGTCGCCGGGCCGGCGCACCGGCTCGCGAGCTCGCACTCAGGCGACGACGTGAAGACCCTCGACTCCATCGACTCGTGGCGCCGAGACAGCGCCGTCGCGAGGGGCTCCACAACCCCGTGACCTCGCCCTCCTGCCGGCTTGTCGCGCCAAAGAGGCCGGCGAACGTCGGCCGGCGCATGAGCTGCCGGCTCTCTGCGCCTGAGGGCTCGCGTCCTAACTGCCGGACACGTCTGCTCGATGCGCCTGCTCGGCAACCCGCGACCGGCCCACCAACTCCAGAAACCGCTCCACCTGGCGGCGGCCGTAGACCGGCTGACGGAACTGGCGTCGGCTGTGGCAATAGGCCTTACCGACCGTGAAGCCGGCCGCCCGCAACAAGCCGCGGATGCGCTCGAGCTCCTCCTCGGAGTTGGCGGTCAGGCGGACCTCGACGCCCTTCTTGTAGCGGCGCCGGCCCTCAGCGGCGATGCGCTCGTGATTCTGACGGCGGACGTAGCCGTTGCGCGCAAAGAGGGCGCCGAGCTGCTCGGCGACGGACCCCCTCTCGCTCATCGTCCGCATCTCAACGACCATCCCGGCAGAGTGACCGAACAAGGAGTGTGCAGTCCGCGTTTGGCCGCCGTCGCGAACCGCCTCCCTCCGCGCAAGACAGTAGCACCTCGACCGTGCCCGGGCGAGCCGGCGCGGAGCCCGGGCGAGCCGGCGCGGAGCCCGGGCGAGCCGGCGGCTACGGCCGGGTCTGTGGGCGCTCGAGCTCCAGATCGCGCTCTTCAGGTTGAACGCAGCCGGCTTCGTCGGTGTGCTAGGGTGCAGCCGTGAGCGATCTCCGACTGGACATCTTCGCCGGCGACAATCTCGACGTTCTCAGAACCCTCGACGCCGCCTCAGTGGACCTCATCTACATCGACCCTCCGTTCAACACGGGCAAGGATCAAACGCGCGATAGGATCAAGACGGCGCGTGATGCAGACGGCGACCGGGTCGGCTTTCAAGGGCGGACGTACAAGACGGTCCGGCTGGGCTCCCTGAGCTACGCGGATATCCACGACGACTACCTGGGCTTCCTCGAGCCGCGGCTCGTCGAAGCCAGGCGGGTCCTGGCGCCGACGGGTTCGTTCTTCTTCCACATCGACTATCGCGAGGTCCACTACTGCAAAGTGCTGCTGGACGCGGTGTTCGGTCGCGAGCGCTTCCTCAACGAGATCATCTGGGCGTACGACTATGGCGCGCGTTCACGTCGCCGGTGGCCCGCGAAACACGACAACATCCTGTGGTACGTGGCCGACCCCGACAGCTACACCTTCGACTTCGACGCGATGGACCGTATCCCGTACATGGCTCCGGGGTTGGTCTCGGAGGAGAAGGCCGCCAGAGGCAAGACGCCGACCGACACGTGGTGGCACACGATCGTCCCGACCAACGGCAGGGAGCGCACCGGGTACCCGACCCAGAAGCCGCTGGGCATCCTGAGACGCATCATCGCCGTACACTCACGGCCGGCCGATGTCGTGCTGGACTTCTTCGCCGGCAGCGGCACGACCGGCGAGGCAGCCCTGGCCGCGGGCCGCAACGCCATTCTCGTGGACAACAACCCCGCCGCCCTGGAGACCATGGAGAAGCGGCTTGCTCAGTGGAAGCCCACATTCCATTCGTGGACTCCGGAGCCGCAACCCGAAGCCACGCTCTTCTAGTGGCCGCCGCCTTGCGTCGCCCATCCCTGTCTCACACGGTGATGACGACCTTGCCTTGAGCGTGCCCCTCTCCGAAGTAGGAGATGGCCTCGTGAGTCCGGCTCAGAGGGTACGTCCTGCCCACGACCGGCGTCAGCTTGCCGGATTCCATGAGCTCCTTCAGGACGCGCAGGTCCTTCCGCCGCGGGCGCTCCGTGCACACGCGGATCCTCTGCGGCGCGAACAGCGCGAGCAGAGGCGCCTTGATGAGGAGGACGCCCGCGCCGGCGAACCAGCGCTTGTAGAGCTGGCCGCCGTTCCGCGCCGGCGTGCCGTCGCGGTTCAGCGCGCGCAGGAGGCGCGACAACGAGTGCCGCGGCGCGTTGCCCGAGGATGAGGTCGTAGCGCTCCTCGTTCGAGGCGCCGCACACGCCGGTCACCTGCGCGCCGCACGACCTGGCGATCTGCACGGCGAACGCGCCCACGCCTCCGCCGGCGCCGACGATCGGGACCTTCTGCCCGGGGCGCATGCGGCCCGCGTCGCGGAGCGCCTGCAGCGCGGTGAGCCCGGCCATCGGCGCGGCGGCGGCCTGAACGATCTCGAAGGGCACGCCGCCGTAGAACGTTCCCGAAACCACAACATCGGTGTCGAGGACGACCTTCACTTCCGACCTCTGACTTCGGCGATGACCTTGGCGATGTCGGAGCGTTTCCGGCCGACGGCCTTGGCTTTCCACCGGAGCCTCTTGAGGGCGGCTTCGAACTCGTCTTCCGAGGGAGCGTGAATCACCTTGAGTATCACGGTATCGCCGTGGCCGAGGACGAGGAACTGCGCGCCAGTGGCAAGCCCGAGCTCATGACGCAACGCCTCGGGGATGACCACCTGGCCTTTCGAGGACATCCTGGTTGTGGCGCGGTTGACTGCCATCGCGGCCTCCATCGTCCCGGCGGTTGGATTGCACCGCAACTACTCCCCGGCCCACCCAACGTGTTGCGCATGCGGACCCGCAAACCGCGGCCGGCGCCCTTCCGGCTCAGCCTACGCTTCCCTGCCGCGGTTTGTCGTGGTCGATGCGCCTGGCGGAGACGTACACGCCGCAGCTACGAGCCGAGCACACCACCGAGTGGGCGGTAGTCGCTCTCGTCCAGACCGAAGCCGGCGACCGACTGCGAGATCGACCCGTCGCACTCCGCCGAGTGGCGCTTGGCGCCGGCGATGAGCTGGTCATCGAGCCGCAGGGTGAGATTGGTGTTCATGGGATACCCCCTGACGTATATCCAACCCTGACTGCTCTGGCAAAGCCGGAATCCCATTCGCCGCAGAGCCGCGGTCAAGTCACTGCTGTTGCTAACTCAATCATTTCCGCGATGATCGCCGGCAGATTGGGACTGTTGAAGCTCATCCCCGGTGCGGGAATACGGTGATGCTTCATATCGGGTGA
>JBAXRL010000379.1:0-3694 GCA_037131205.1 Actinomycetes bacterium
CTCGACCTGGATGCCGACGGGCACATCGTCAGCCTGACCATTGAGCACGCTCAGAGCTCCGCCGGGATGGAGGAGCTCTCCTGCGAGCGCGTCGCCGCCACGGCGCGCACGTAGCGGTGCTGGGCGATCTCGGAGTCCACTCGCCGGCTGTGCTCGGGTGGTGCTCCGCGGCCTCGACGTCTACAACCCCACCAGCGGCGAGATCCGCAACTCGTCCACCGACGAGATCGCCTGCTGAACTACCCACGCCGGCGGCGCCCGGTCGATCTTCGCCGACGGCCTGCGTGGCGGCGAACACCCGCCGGTCACCAGTAGTCGTCGTCCGCGGCGAGGTCGTCGGTCGCGCCCTCGAGCGCGGTCTGGAACCTCTTGCGCCACTTGACGCTGAAGCTTCTGTCCGCGGCGAGCTCGGCCAGTCTGTCGCGAACGAGGTCATCCGGGAATTCGGTGAGCGTCTCGACAACGGCGTTCACGTAGGTCCGAGTGTGGTTTGACGACGGGATGCGGCGAAGCTCCGCGGTCAGAGCGTCGACCGTCTCGGAAATGGGAAACGCCCGGAGAGCGCGCACGACCGGCGAGAGCCGCTCGAGGTCGTCCCGGTAGAACGACAGCAGACCGAGAAGGAAGACTCCGGCTTCGCGCCGGCCGGCGAGCGCCAACGTCCCCAGTGTCGTGCAGGCGCCGCGGAACCGAGCGGCATCCTCACTGACAGCCTGCCGAAGCACGCTGTCGATCGGAATCGTGCCCGGGTCGAAGAACCCATCAAGGACTATCCGGTCAGGCATCGTTCCCTTCCATCCTCCCTCCAGTGCGCTCCGCCGCGCACGTCGCCACCACCATCGTGTTGGCCGCCGCGGTCACACCAAACAGGAAACCTGCAGTCTGAGTGAAGCGTCCGGCGTGGCCGCCGCGTTCCGCCTGACACAATAGCACGGCGCCTTGTGGAAGGCGCCGTCTCCCGCCAATCGTCGCGGGGGACACCGTCCGTCGCTGTCAGTTGACAAGATGCGGTGCGATTGCAGCATCTGTCAACCACAGGTCGGCTTCCGGGGGCGCCACATGAACGCATCGCGGCTCAAGGCCATCCGCGTGGTCCGCTGGGACGCGGCTGAGATTCCTTTTGGCTGCCTGCCCGGTGGTGACGACGTCCCCGACGGCTTCTGCCAGTTCTGCGTTCGTTTCTGGCGGCTTCTCGAGGCCTGCCGCAACGCCGGTAGTGAGGTCTCTGTCAAGTCGCTCGATACCTACCTCTGGTCGGCGCCGACGTCCCGATAGCGGCTATGATGACCCACATGGACGACGAACAGCAGTTCCTTACGCAGGTGGTCCATCGCCTCACGACGTGGTCGTCGCCGGCGCGCGTCATCGTGTTCGGGTCCGTGGCGACAGGTACGGCCACTGCGGACAGCGACCTCGACCTCCTGGTGGTGATCGACGGCGTCACGGACGTGCGACGGGAGAGCGTCCGTTTGCGCCACGTGCTCGGCGACATCGGGATGCCGATCGACGTGATCGTGATGAGCACCGAGCGCTTCGAGGAGACCAAGGACGTGATCGGCGGCATCGCCTACCCGGCCCACAAGTACGGCAGGGTGATCTATGAAGCCGCCTGAGCGAGTCGTCCGCGAGCTCGCTCTTGAGTGGCTGGCCAAGGCCGACGTCGACCTGAGCGCGGCCAGAGCCCTGCTCTCGGAGGCCGACCTCCTCGAAGTGGTGGCGTTTCACTCCCAGCAGGCCGTGGAGAAGTCGCTCAAGGCGTTCCTCGTGTGACGCCAGATCGAGTTCCCGAAGACGCATGACATCGAGCGCCTGCTCGAGCTGTACGCGTCAATCGACTCTGAGAGGGCCGAGGCGCTGGCGTCTGCCGCAGAGCTGACGCCCTACGGCGTCGAGTATCGCTATCCGGGCGAGTATCCGCCGGTCTCCGAGGCGGCAGCCGAGTTGAGCCTCGCCACGGCACAGCTTGTGGTGGGCGAAGTGGCGAAGCGCCTGTCAGGCACGGCCGGACGGTAGTCGTGCCGCCGATCGCCGGTACGGTGGCCGCGTCGGCCGGCTTCATCGCCAACACCGACTTCGGCTGGCTCTCGCACTTCCTGCACCGCGACGAGCCGCCGGATGAGGTCGACTTCTGGCAACTCCACAGAGGCCGTGGATGGTCCAGGCGTCCAGCGCAACCGAGCGCTATGCTCGTGCTCAGCAAGGAGGCTCTATGCGCTATCGAATCTCCATACACCAGTCTGACGAGGGCTATTCGGTCTCGGTTCCAGGCCTGCCGGGGTGCTGGTCTCAGGGCGCCACCGACGCCGAGGCGGTCGAGAACATCAAGGATGCGATCCGTGAGTATCTCGCCGTCGTCGAGGAACAGCTTCGTGGCGAGGAGATCCGCGAGATCGACGTAGCCGTCTGACCTTGCCGAAGATCCCCGGCATCGATCACCTCGACGCCGTGCGCGCCCTGCAGAAGGCTGGGTTCGTGATCGTCCGTCAAGGCAAACACATCGTCATGTCAAGCGGCACGCGCATCCTGACGATCCCGTGGCACGACCCTGTCAATGCCTTCACGCTCGGGGGAATCGTGCGCGACGCCGGACTCACCGTTGAGCAGTTTCGTGAGCTCCTGTAGCGGAGAGCGGCGCCGGGCCTGACGCCGAGCACTCCACTGAGCGTGATGCTCGGAGAATGGGACCGGCTCTCCCAGGGGAATGTTCACAGATCACCGAGGAAGGAGGCAGGCATGCTGACCGCGTTCATCAACGCTGCCCTGCGGAAAGCTCACTATGAGATCCTGCCGGACGGCGAAGGATACTTCGGCGCCATTGAAGCGCTGGAAGGCGTGTGGGCGCAGGCTGGCACACTGGAGGCTTGTCGCGAGGAACTGCAGGAAGTCCTGGAGGAGTGGATCGTCTTGGGGCTGAAGATGGGCCATCCGATCCCCTCCATCGACGGCATTGCGCTGACGGTTCAAGAAGTTGCCTGATGGCCGCCGTTGCCCATCAGAAGCGACGGCCGTTCTACTGGACGTCGCGCCTGTAGTCGGCTTCCGAGCACGAAGAAGCTGCAGCGCGCCCTCAAGGCCGAGATCGACGAGACGCCTTCGCGCGGACCCGGAAGGGCAGCTCACGAGCACTACCGAGAGCTCGGTCGCTGCGACGCGAAGAGAGGCGGAGTCCGCTCTGCGACAGTGTGCGGGCAGAGCCGGACATACGGTGGCCGCCCGCAGACATGCCACGAGGACCATAGGGGAGCCCGCTGGAGCGTTCGGCGGTCTCTCCTGCATTTGTCACCCTGCCGGGGCCGCTGTCACCATTGATGACCGCGGGCGCGCACTTAGGGCCTATCCCGCTAGGGATGTGTGTGCGGGGCGTTCGTGGACCGAGCGGGGTGGTCACGAGACGGTTCCCTCGTAGCCAAGCTACGTGGGAATCGGGGAGGGGCCGCATCCGCGACGTGTCCACGGGCGCATCCGTGCGTGCAGACCTAGCGGGATAGGCCCTTAAACTGACGAAGCGCCGCAAGGGATGCCCTCGCTGCGGAGTCAGACCCAGGCGCTCTCCGCCCTCCTCTTCCTCTACCGACACGTCATGGGCCGCGAGGTGGGGGAGCTCACCGGACTCGAGCGTGCCCGCAAGTCGCGGCGCTTAGGGCCTATCCCGATAGGGATGTGCGTGCGGGGCGTTCGTGGACCGAGCGGGGCG